>JBCCQC010000141.1:0-8716 GCA_039024535.1 Chloroflexota bacterium | reverse complement strand
GTTCATGAGGCAGAACGTGGCGAACGCCAGCTTAACCGGGTTTTGCAAACGCTGGCTACAGCCCGCAGCAAATCACCCTACACACTGGCGCAGATGCTCACGCTGGAAGCACCCTATTTGCAGCGCGGGGCCACGCTCATCATTATTACCCCGTCCACAGCTACCGACTGGATTGCAGAGACGCAGATTCTGGCACGGCGTGGTATTCATCCGATGTGCATATTTGTAGACCCACACTCTTTCGGGTCATCTGTGCGTACAGACGACCTGAAAGACTCGTTGCGCGTGGCGAAAATTCCATTTATCCCGGTGCATTACTATGACGACATTACTGCTGCGCTTGAACAGCGGATGCACGTTTGACAGGACAACACCGTTTCTATGATAGAAACTCAAACTGAGACCTATTCGAAGACCTACCTGTACATTGCGGTTTTCTTCAGTGGCATGACGACCCTCGCGGTAGAGCTATCAGCATCACGGTTGCTGGGCAACGTGTTCGGTACCAGCAATCTGGTATGGGCGAACGTCATTGGCCTGATGCTGCTGTACCTGACGGTGGGTTACTTTCTGGGCGGCTGGCTGGCAGATCGCTCACCCCACCCCACCACGTTATATCGCATCATTATCTGGGGGGCGTTTTTGTGTGCGCTCATCCCGCTGGTTTCAAACCGTGTGCTATTTGCAGCGTCGCAGGCGGTTATGAATATTCAGGCCGGGGTTGTCGTGGGGGCATTTATTTCTGTGATTGCGCTATTCGCTGTACCGATCACCCTTCTCGGCACTGTTTCCCCGTTTGCCATCCGTCTGGCCGTCACGGATGTACAGAGCGCAGGCAAAATCTCCGGGCGCATCTACGCTATCAGCACACTGGGCAGTATTCTGGGAACATTTTTGCCGGTACTGGTGTTGATTCCGCTACTTGGCACCACACAGACGTTCCTCGCGTTTTCTGGCATGTTATTCGTCGTCGGGTGCATCGGTTTGTGGCAATCACAACCACGGGCGGTGCTACAATCCCTGTGGATGCCCGGTGTCATTGCTCTGATTTTTGTGTTTACCGGGCAATTCCGGGCACGGGCCGCACTGGATGATGATTTCACTGTGCTTTATGAGGGCGAAAGCGCCTACAACTACATTCAAGTGCAGGAGCATACCCCGACCGGGTATCGTTTCCTGTTCCTGAATGAGGGCCAGGGTATTCATAGCCAGTGGCACCCGGATATTATCACCTATGACCGCACATGGAGCTATTTCCTGACTGCGCCGTACTTCAATGCGCCATCCTACGCGCCAGAACAGGTGAAATCTGTAGCAGTGGTGGGCCTCGCTGCCGGAACCATCCCCCGGCAACACATCGAAATCTACGGCAACATCAACATTGACGGCATTGAAATTGACCCGGAGATCACGCAGGTAGGCGCGGACTATTTTCAGATGAACACACTGGAGATGCCGCAGCTTAACGTTATCGTCGGGGATGGGCGCTACGAACTGAACCAGTCTGAAAATCGATATGATGTTGTGGCGCTGGATGCTTACCGTCCGCCGTATATTCCGTGGCACCTGACGACTGTTGAGTTTTTCGAGGAAATTCAGCAACGGCTCACACCTGACGGTGTGGTTGCCATCAATGTGGGCCGCACTCCCGGCGACCGGCGGCTGGTTAATGCGATGACGAGCACACTTTCTGCCGTGTATCCATCCGTGCATACGATGGACGTTCCCAACACCTTCAACACGATTCTGGTTGCTACACAACAACCGACTTCCGCAGACAATCTCGCCCTGAACACTGCACAGATTGACGGAGCACAGTATCCGCTGCTGGTGGATATGCTGGAAAAAGGTAGCAGTAACATAGTCCCCACTGTAGCAGACGGCCCGGTGTTCACAGATGATAAAGCGCCGGTAGAACTGCTGGTGGATTCCATTGTATTGAATTTTCTGTTCAGCGGTGATGCTGATTCTTTACGCTAAAACGGAGTAGCTATTTCATGTCCACTCTGGATAATTCCACCCCCATGACTGATGAAGTGCCGGTTCGTTCGCTGGCGTGGCTGCATATGCCAGCCCGTGTGACGATCACAGCCGCCGTGCCCATCGTTCTCACGGTGATTTTTGTGCGGATGGTGATGTCTCCGCTGTTTCTCCAGATCGAGTATAACCGTCCCGGCTTCCCGGCAGACCCCTACGGCTTTACCACGGAACAGCGCCTGCAATATGCCCCGGACGCTGTGATCTATCTGCTGAACAGTGCCGATATTTCATTTCTGGCCGATTTGCGACTTCCCCGCGAGATTGTGCCACCGGAGGTATGTAATATTGCGCCGGAGGATGCCAGCCTGTGCTTGATGTTCAATGAGCGCGAACTCAAGCACATGGAAGATGTAAAAGTTGTCACGCGTGGCACGTTTATCACAGGCATGGTTATGGCGGTGCTGGCTGCCGCCGGTATAGCCCTGCTTTATCGGGAAAACCGCTGGCAGCTCAGGCAAGCGCTGATGGGCGGGGCACTGCTCACACTGGCACTGATTGGCACGATTATTGCGATGGCTGCAACCGCGTGGGAGGTATTTTTTACCGGGTTCCACCAGATATTTTTTGAGGGTGATAGCTGGCTGTTCCGCTTCTCGGATACTCTCATCCGGCTGTTTCCCGAGCAGTTCTGGTTTGATGCTGCACTGGTCATCGGCACACTAACGACCCTATCGGCAATTATTATTCTGGTGCTGGCAATGCGCTGGCAGACTATAGAAAGAAAAGCTCATGAGTGATCGACTCCGACTGATTGCCCTGCTGGTAATGGCCGTCGGGCTGGCAGCCGCTGCTTCTTACAGCGTAGCACTTATCAGCATTGTGGGTAATGCTGGTACCTTCTGGACATCGCCACCTACTCCGCTGATGCTCGGTGTGTTTGCGATCATGATTCTGGGCTACATTGTGTTGACGATTGTACAGCCGCCAACCAGTACTACCACGGGGGACTCAACTGTGTATGCGACGCAGGAGATTGCTATCAAGCGACGGGGGCCTCGTATTGTCGCTATCGGCGGTGGAACCGGCCTGCCATCGGCGTTGCGAGCACTTAAATCAGAGACAGGTGATCTGGCGGCGGTCGTGACTGTGGCCGACGATGGCGGGAGTTCCGGGCGTCTACGCCGGGATATGGGCGTGATCCCCCCCGGCGACCTGCGCAATAACATTGTCGCGCTGGCAGATGACGAAAGCACAATGGCAAAGCTGTTTCAGTATCGCTTTGAGGACGGCGATCTGAAGGGGCACTCCTTTGGCAACCTGTTTATCAGTGCGCTGGCAAGCGTGACTGAGGGTGGTCTGGAGTCTGCACTTGCGGAAACTGCGCGAGTCCTGAACATTCAGGGACGGGTATTACCCTCATCGTTGCAGGATGTGAACCTGCGGGCACAGGTATTGCTACCCGGCAAAACGCGCAGCGTGACTATCTTTGGTGAGGCCGCTATTACGGATTCTGGCGGCAAAATCGAGTATATTGAACTGGTGCCAGAAGATGCAAAAGCCTTTCCAGAAAGTGTACAGGCGATCCAGGATGCAGAACTCGTTGTAATTGGCCCCGGCAGCCTCTATACCAGCATCCTACCTAACCTGCTTGTGCCAGAAATCGCCAACGCGCTGCGGGCGTCTAACGCTTACATCATTTACGTGTGCAATATCGCCACACAGCCCGGAGAAACTGACGGTTACACTGTCGCGGAACATGCAATGGCCGTGGATCAACTGATCGGGCGCGGCGTTTTTCAGGCGATACTGGCTAACGATACCTATCCAGAGCCGCCAGAGGGTGTGATTACCGATTACGTGATGCCAGCCCCGGAGAACCATGAAATTTTCCAGCGCTACGAGGTGTTCTATACCAACCTGACGGAAGAAGGACGCCCGTGGCGACACGACCCGGCGAAACTGTCTATTGCGCTGAAGGCACTGTATGAGTCCAGCGAGAGTGGAAAGCCAGTGGATGACACACTTTTTGCCCGCTCTGTAAAACCACGCTAACATTGACGCTGCACAACGGAGAGATGCGAAAGGAACGTCATGAACAAGCAAACACTGCGCGACGCTGAACTCACCGGGAAACGGGTTCTTGTTCGTGTGGATTTTAATGTGCCCATTTCAGATGGTGTGGTAAAAGACGATACCCGCGTGCGGGCGGCTGTTCCCACACTGAAGTATATACTGGAACAGAACCCGAAATCTGTTCTGCTCATGTCCCATCTGGGCCGCCCCAAAGGTGAACGCAAGCTAGAATTATCACTCAAGCCAGTGGCAGATGTGCTGGCAGGGCATCTCGGCATGGACGTGGCGTTTGCTGCGGATACCGTCGGAGATGTAGTGAGTGAGGCTGCACAGAATCTGCCGGCAGGTGGCGTGCTGCTGCTGGAAAACACCCGCTTCTATAAGGGTGAGACAAAGAACGATAGTGATCTCGCTGCACAGATGGCCGAACAGGGAGACGTATTCGTGAACGACGCTTTCGGAACCGCACACCGCGCCCACGCCTCGAATGTGGGGGTTGCCACGCATTTACCAGCCTATGCTGGGCTGCTGCTGGAAAAAGAAATCGACTACCTCGCTAACACTATCGAAGACCCGAAGCGCCCATTTATTGCGATTCTGGGTGGTGCGAAGGTATCCGATAAAATCGCCGTCATTGAAGCGTTACTGACCAGAGTCGATACCCTGCTGATTGGCGGCGGCATGGCAAATACGTTCTTTAAGGCACAGGGCATTGAGATGGGCAATTCGCTGGTAGAAGAAGATGCTGTGGAAACTGCGAGCACGCTGCTGGAAAAAGGCGGCGATAAGATTCTGCTGCCAGTGGATGCTGTGCTGGGGCGATAAGTTCGATGCGGAAGCCAGCACGCAGACGATAACCGTTACCGATGGTGTGCCGGATAGCTGGTCAATCTTTGATATTGGCGTAAAAACACTAACCGCATTTGAAGAAAAACTGAGCGATGTAAGCACCGTCGTGTGGAATGGCCCGATGGGTGTTTTTGAACTGGAGCCGTTCTCCGGTGGCACGTTTGGCGTGGCGAAAGCCCTTGCTGCCGCGACTGAACGTGGCGCAACAATCATCATCGGTGGCGGCGACTCTGCGGCAGCCATTGAAAAGGCCGAACTTGCCGATAAAGTAACCCACGTTTCTACCGGCGGGGGTGCCAGCCTTGAAATGCTGGAAGGCAAAGAACTGCCCGGCCTCGCTGCCCTGCTGGACAAATAAGAGGAGAGAATACTGATGAGAATCCCGATCATTGCCGGGAACTGGAAGATGCATAAAACCGTAGATGAATCTGTCGCGTTCATTGCGGAGTTGTTACCTGCAATTTCCGACTATACGAAAGTGGATCGTGTGGTATGCCCGACCTATATTGCGCTCAAGCCGGTGGCCGATGCACTGGCCGATAGCGGTATTGGCGTGGGTGCGCAGAACGTTCACTGGGAAGAAAGCGGCGCATACACCTCGCAGATTGCACCAGCGATGCTGGCCGGTATTGCCGAATATGTGATTATCGGCCACTCGGAAGTGCGTGCCTACCTTGCTGAGACAGATGAGCGCGTCAATCTGAAGGTAAAAGCATCGCTGGCGGCTGGATTGAAGCCCATCATCGCTGTAGGCGAAAGCCTGGAACAAAACGCAGCCGGAGAAACTGAAGCATTCGTCGGGCAGCAAGTACGCGCTGCACTTCAGGATGTGACTGCCGAGCAGATGGCAAACGTCATCATGGCCTATGAACCCATCTGGGCTATCGGCACTGGCAAGAGCGCCAGCGGCGACATTGCCAATAGCATCATCAGCGGTGCGGTGCGCGGTGTTATCCGTGATCTATATGACGATGACGTGGCCGATGCAGTACGCATTCAGTATGGCGGCAGCGTAAAGCCCAACAACATCGCAGAGTATATGGCGCAGCCAGACATTGACGGTGCGCTGGTGGGTGGAGCCTGCCTGCAGGTAGACTCCTTTACTGAACTCATCAAAGTGGCCGCAGAGTCATAAAGGCATCACTTGCTGTCTGTTGTTGAAGTCATCATCCCGTGGCTGACCGTAGCCGGGTTATTTGTGTTGATGCGCCGTCTGGAAACGTGGCTGCATCAGCACATTTTCAAGGTAGGCTGGCTGGTAACGAAGGACTACCAGACCACCACCATTCTTTACTACACCCTGCTGCTACCCGGTGTGGTGCTGAACCAGCTTGTCTACTGGCTGGCAGCGGGTTTTTTCAACGTCCGGGCACAGCGCCAGCTTGAATGGCCGCAGGCCCAGCAAATTGGCCGGTTGGAACTCAAGTTTGTGCGCCTGAACAAAAACGCTACCCCGCTACAGGTCGCTGTTGTCAGCCTTGTTCCGCTGATCATCGGCGTGACGGTGGTGTGGGCTATCGCCAACTATATTTTCCGCATCCCCCGCATTCTGGAAATCATCGCTCCCGGCACGCTATTAGATGTTTCTACGGGTTTACAGGAGCTACTGGCTGCGCCGGACTTCTGGCTGTGGTTTTACGTCGCGTTCTGCATTGCCAACACCATGATTCCTGCGCTCAGTGACCTGGGGGGCATCCGCACAATCGGGATTGGCTTTGCGGTTGTTACTGGCGTGATGGTCGTGATTGGCGTGGGCGATGAGTTCATTGTAAATTTTTTCGGTGGCCCGGTTGCACAGGTGTTAAACCTGTTTGCGACCACGTTTGCTGTTGTACTGGCAATGGATGTGGTGGTCATCGGCTTGCTTTCTGCGGTGGAAAACACGATTGAGGTCATCACCGGGGACAGTGCCGACTTCAAAAACGGCAAGATGATTACCATGACCCGCGAGGAACGCCTTGCCAGCCGCCGCAAAGAAATCGAGAAAGCGCGTGCCGCCAGAGAAAAACGCCGCGCACAGTCATCCTCGCAGGCAAGCACCCCGGCAGGCGGCCTACCCTCTATCTACCGACTGCCACTGCCGCTACCCGGCCCACCCGGTGAGGTGCGCGTGACCGCCGTGCAGAAGGTTGTGGTGGAAAAAGAAACGGTGCCGCAGCTCAGAAGCAACCCGGCGCGTGCCGGTGCTGAACTCATCAGCGGCGAAGATGACCTGACCCCGGAAAGCGCAGACCCACCGCCCAACCTGCTGCCGGAAGGCTCTACGAAGGAAGACGGCAACACATAAGTTACGCCTCGGCAACCTGCATCCGGGACTCAATCCGCTTGAGCAGCGCAAAGCCCGTGATAGCAATCACACACATCACGATCAGCGCAATCAGCTTGAACAGCCGACTGTTCGTGACCAGCGCCACCCCACCAAAAAACAGACTGAACGTATAATATGCCAGCACAATCTGCCGCACGCTGATGCCCATATCGACGAGACGAAAATGCAGGTGTCCCCGGTCACCTTCCAGTGGATTTTTGCCAAGGGACAGACGGTTCACCACCTGCCACGCCACATCTAACAGCGGTAGGCCCATTACCAGTAAAATCGTCGCCATCTTTGCCCCGCCGATAATACTCAGTGCCCCCAGTGCATACCCCAGGAAATACGAACCGCTGCTGCCCATAAACACCTTCGCCGGGTTGAAGTTATAGACCAAAAATCCCAGGCACGCCCCCACCAGTGCCAGCGGCAAGAGGCTCACACTGGTTTGTGCCGGTATCAGCCGGAATGCACTGTTGATGAACAGCAGCACACCCGCGATCAGGCTCACCCCACCGGCCAGCCCATCCAGCCCGTCAAGAAAATTCACCGTATTGATCATAAGCACCAGCCAGAAGATAGACACAGCAACCGTAAACCAGTGTGCCCCGATCCAGCTAAACTGACTGCCTGTGAACGGGTTATTGACCGACTGAATGAAGATCAAAAAGGCAACAGCAATGCCGGCTGCACCAATATGCGCGACCCACTGCCCCACCGGGTGCAGGTCAAACAGGTCATCCAGCAGGCCCGCTGCAAAAATAAACGTTGCGCCGCCCATCAGCCCAATAAACCGGATAATCTCGTAGGGATCAAAGCGCGGCACCGGCAACCACTGCGCCGCTATCGCCGCCGCTGCAAAGCCACCAAATATCGCCACACCGCCCAGACGCGGTGTCACATCATGGCCCATACGCCTGCCACCCGGACGATCTACCGCACCAGTAAGCCGGGCCAGCCACATCGAAACCGGCACCAGCAGCATAGATACAGCAAATGACAGGCAGAACACCACCAGAAAGGCCATCGCAGTCATCAGGGGCACTTGTGGTTATGTTCCAAACATGCGGTCACCGGCATCACCCAGGCCAGGGACAATGAAGCCCCGCTCATTCAGGTGAGAGTCGATAGTGGCGACGTAGATGTCTACATCCGGGTGTTCCGTACTTAGTTTTTCAACACCTTCCGGAGCCGCAATCAGGCCCAGAAACTTGATTGACGGAACGCCCCAATTCTTGAGAATGTCTATCGTCGCCACCGCAGAGCCACCGGTCGCCAGCATGGGATCCAGCACCACACACGCTTCCACAGTCGGGTCATTGGGCAGCTTGTTGTAGTATTCCACCGGGCGCAGTGTGGCTTCATCGCGATAGAGGCCAATATGCCATACCTGCACCTGCGGCATCAGCTCCAGCACGCCTTCCGTCATACCCAGCCCCGCCCTCAGGATAGGTACCAGCCCGATTTCTTTGACTTTTTTGCCTTCAGCTTTGCCCATCGGCG
>JBCCQC010000140.1:0-8725 GCA_039024535.1 Chloroflexota bacterium | reverse complement strand
CTTCCTGTGCTTCGGTCAGGCGTTCCAGTGCGTCAATTTCCGGGTCGAGCATCATTTCCTGGAAGGCGATGGACAGTGCGTCCAGGCTTTCTACATAGAACGGACTCTGCTGCATATACAGCCCCTGCGCACCCAGGATTTCATCGACGGAGGAGTAGAATGCACTGTCGAATTCAGCCGCTTCATAGGCTGATGCCAGCGTGGGGATGCCAAATTGTGCGGCGGCCCAGTTTGCAAGGAACTCCGGCTCGAAGAACGAATCCATCCACATCGCGGCGGCCTCAGTGTTCTCTGCACCTTCTGGCACTACCCAGCCTTCGCTCACCATGAAGACATACGGGCCTTCACCAAAGTCTACGCCACCGGTCATCATCACGTCGCCGCTGTCAACTGAATCTTGCAGGCCGGGGACGAAAATTGCAGACCAGCTACCCCCACGGAAGGATGCAGCGTCGCCATCAATCCACGGTGCCTCAGCGTCGGAAAAGTCGCCGGTTACGTTCACTTCCGGGAAGTAACCTTCATTAAACAGTGAGCGCCCGAAGTCAACAACTTCGGCTACCTCTTCAGTTGCCCATGCCGGTTTGCCTTCTTCATCGAAGATCACGCCGCCGTTGGAGAAAATCATCGGCCACCACATAATTTCGATGGATGCATAGCTGCGCCCGGCGTACTGCGTGCTGAAGAAACCTTCCGCGCTGACTTCCGGTGCGATCGTCATCCATTCTTCGGTTGTTTGCGGGAAGCCATCGGCAAAGTCGCCAGCGCGGAAATACGTCATGCCCCCACGCACATTGTGTGCCACACAGTAACGCGCACCATCAACCACACAGGCGTTAGCATCGCCGCTGCCCAGTTCACCCACCCAGTCAGAGTCGGCAAGGATGTCATCCAGTGACATAATCGCCCCGGCATCCAGTAGGCTGGGGATGTGCTGGCTACCCGCCTCAACAATATCGGGCACATCACCGCCGGAGGTGACGGCAATTGAAAGCGTTGGGGCCAGTTGATCCCATGCGATTTGCTCGTAGACAACCGTAATGCCGGTTGCCTCTTCAAATTCGGCGATCTTCGCGGCTAGTGTGACGGCGTTTGCGTCTTCGGTATCAGCCAGATCATAGCGCGACCACAGAACAAGCTCTTCGCTCTGGGCGGCAAGCGGTACCACGCCGACAATCAGCACGGCCATCAGTACGATCAGAGTCAGACTCTTTTTCATGTTTAATCCCTTTCCGGTAAGCAATTGAGTGGAAAATAAACGTACGAAAAATGCGGACTGTTATGTAGTGTGTACTCTAACAGCATTTAACCCCGGTCTAATCTTAACTTGAAGTGAGTATAACGTATTTGACCAGAGTGTTCAAATTATGGACAGTTTGTTCAGTCATTCAGTTGAGTTACAGCGTCCGGGTCGACCTCCTTTCCAAAGTAGTCCCGTGCAACCACAGCAGCAATCCACTGTGCAATGATGTCATAGCCGCGTATGCCTTTATCTGCCGAGGCAAGGGCGGGGTCGCCGATGTGACCGTAGGGCGTGTGATCTTTGTAACGGCGTGTGGCGTAGAAGATGCCGCCTCCGGTTTTAATGTGTTCACGCCCCTGGATTTTGCGCATGTCTTCTGGCGGGACGTGGTGCGCCACAGCTTTATCGAGATGAACGAGTTCCGGGTGTGTTACCAGAATACGGGAGGTTTCACCCTCGCCGCCGTGCCCCTCCTGCTTCTTCGATTTCTGTATGGTGTGATAGACCTTGCTTAACGGCGTCAGCCAGTTCAAAACCATCGCCTTCGCATCCGGCGTGTGGTCTACCACTTCCTGCGCAGCTACCATCATAGACGGCAGGTTGCCATCATGACCGTGTACAAACGCAAATTGCCGGAAGCCCGTTTCATACAGGCTGAGGCACACCTCACGAATCACTGCAATCAGGGTTTCTGGCTTCAGGGTGATCGTACCGGCAAAGCCCATGTGAAAGCTGCTTGTCCCGAATGGAATCACCGGGCCGATAACAACCGGGCAGCCCAGTTTTTCCAGTTCCAGCGCAGCCCTCCGGCAGTTTTCTCGCGCTTCGAAGTTGTCCGTCCCCAGTGGCAGGTGTGCCCCGTGCGCTTCTACTGCGCCCAGCGGCAGCAGCAAAACATCGGTTTTTTCCAGCAGGGCGGCTACCTGTGGGCCGGTCATTTCGTCCAGCGTGGGCGGTGCCTTCTGGTGATACAGAATTTCATCGGGCGTTTCGTGAGACATGAGGCTATCCCTGACAGCATTAATTTTTGACTTTATTCGCGCTGTGTGGCATAAACAATGTACATTCTGTACAGGTATGCGACAGAATGTCTATTTAATCTATCTATAACATACACCGCGTGGGACACGCTAGTATGCTACGGATGAAAATGCAAATGCAAAAACTCGATGAGCTAAAACAGATCGCGGTAGGCATTCAGAAGTTGTTCGGGGCCTCGTGCGAGGTTGTTATCCATGATTTTCAAAATCTCGATCACTCGATTGTCCACATTGAAGGCAACGTAACCGGGCGTGTGGTGGGCGGTGTGGCGACTGACCTGTTGCTGGCGTGTGTGCGCAACGACAACACGGCAAACGACATGTATAACTATCGCACACAGCTTGCCAACGGGCGCGTGATGCGCTCCTGCACGATGTTCCTGCGTGACGAAGCCGGTTATGCCTATGGTGCATTCTGCATCAACTTTGATATTTCCACGTTTGCGCAGTTCCACCGCTACATGGAAAATTTTGTGCTGATGGATGCCGTTGACGTAAATGAAACCTTCTCCAATGATGTACAGGGCACTGTACACGGTATTCTGCTGGAAACGGTAAATGAAATGGGAACCGAGCTTCCTATTCTGACGCGTGACGAAAAGGTGCGGCTGATCGCTCGATTGGATGCACGAGGGGTCTTTCAGGTGAAAAAATCTGTCCCCATTCTGGCAGATGAACTCGGCCTGAGCCGATCCACCCTGTACAACTACCTGAGTGAAGCACGCGGCGAGCGCGAAACGGCGACGAATCGCAACGGCGATGAAAGGAACAACACATGAGCGACCTGCAACAAATTCTGACCGACAACGCCCCCATGCCGACAACGGCCTACAGCCAGGGGCTGCGTTTTGGCAATATGCTGGTCACGTCCGGGTACCTCGGCACAGCATTAGATGGCTCCGGTGTGGTGAAAGGCGGTTTTGAGGCAGAAGTGCGCCAGGCACTCGATAGCATTAAAGCGGTGGTAGAGGCGCACGGCATTAGTATGGCAAATGTCGTGCGCGTCAATGTCTCATTGACCGATGTCAACCGCTTTGCAGATATGGACGCTATCTACCGTGAGTACTTCACCGAACCCTACCCCACGCGCAACACGATAGGGGTGGCGCAGTTGTGGGGTGGCGCACAGGTTGGCTTTGATGTGTGGGCTTACATCCCTGACGAGGCTTGAACATGCCTGCTGTACTGGATACCTTCACCGATGGCGAACCTGTCGAACTCGCACAGCAGTTGATTCGGATTCCATCATTTTTGTGGCAGGAAAGTGAAATCGGCCACTGGATTGCCAACTGGATGCAGGCGCGCGACTTTGAGGTCGATTTGCAGGAGGTGCCACTGCGCGATGGCAGCGTGACGCACCAGGCTATCGGCATACTGCGCGGGGATGGCACCGGGCCGAGCCTGATGTTGTGCGGCCACACGGATACCTCTGACTGGAACGGCGATGTGTTCCGCCCGGACGAGTGGACACATGACCCATTCGCCGCCGATATTGAAGACGGGATGCTGTACGGGCTGGGCGCGATTAACATGAAAGCCGGTGTTGCAGCGATTTTAATGGCAGCAGAAGCCGTCCGGCGCAGCGGTGTGCCACTGAAAGGTGATTTGATTGTGGCGTGCGTGGTGGCAGAAACCGGCGGCGGTGTGGGGGCGCTTCACCTGATAGATAGCGGCCTGCGCCCGGACTATTGCATCGTGACGGAGGCCGGAAATTTAGACGTGGGTGTGATTTCTGTGGGGTATGTGCAGGGGCTGGTACGGGTGAAAGGCGAGTTCAAGCACCGTGTGCCGTATATCAACCCGATAGAAAAGATCACGAAAGTTATCAACGCCTTTGGCCCGAGTTACACGCCTTTAGCGCAAAAGGGTAATGGTGGCTGGCTGCGCTACGAGCCGCACCCGCTCATCCCCGGCTTCCCGTCGATGGCCGTGCGCGATATTTCCCACTATCAGGACACCACCACGCTGCAATTCGACCTGCGCATTATCCCCGGTATGAGCGAGGAAAGTGTGCGTGAGGACATGACCGCCCTGCTGGATAGTATTGCGGCAGATGACCCCGACTTTGCGTATGAACTGGTTATCCCGCAGAGCGAACAGAAACCCAATATGCCCGCCCGTGATGCCACCCCGGTGAATGTGCCGGTTGTAGCAGAGCTTATCGCCGCGCACGAACAGGTAACAGGACAATCGTCAGTTGTAGGTGCGGGGCATCGCATTGGCGCAACTGCTGATACCTGCCATTTTAAGGGTGTGGGCATCCAGTGCGTGGAGTACGGCCCCGGTTATATTCCTATCTGGCCGATGGCCGATGAGCGTATTGAGGTCGCGCAGATTATCACCGCC
This sequence comes from Chloroflexota bacterium, assembly GCA_039024535.1. Classification (GTDB taxonomy): domain Bacteria; phylum Chloroflexota; class Anaerolineae; order Aggregatilineales; family Phototrophicaceae; genus DAOTTY01. Next base: position 4,096 of record JBCCQC010000140.1, on the reverse strand, counting down.
ACAAAGACACTCGCGCTCACGGCAGCGGCTATCTGTACATAAGGAGCTAACTTCATGGATCAAAAATCATACGATCAATACGTTTATACACGTGCGGATCAGTTTATTCGGCAGATTATGCTTGTACAAAATGAATTTGACCCTGATGCGCTGGATGTTTACCTCTCACCGGACGTAAAACCGGGTCAGAAGCTCAAGCTGGCGTGGATTTATGAACGAATGCTGCACAGCGCAAAAAACAAAAAAAGCAATGGCAAAGGCGCCATCGAAAGTGTGTTTGGTAGCAACTATGACAGTGACCCGCCGGAAAAAAAGACGAAGTGGGTACCACTTCGAGAGGTTCTGTTCGGCTTCGATCCACACGCGGTTGCGGCTCACTATACCATCAACACACTGATGGATAAAATTCACCTGACCGACCCGACGGGGCCAGTTGAATTATTTTGCAGGACGATTCTTGAAGGTGCCAATTATCTCGCGCAATACGACACAAGTGCAGACTTTTATGCCAGAATTGATACACTCAACGAGGAATCTCCCGCGCTTGTTATCAAAGAAATCAGCAGCATCATTGGCTTTGGTCCAGCACTATCCAGAGATTTTGTCAAAGAGCTGGGATACGAAAACTTCATCAAAGATGATGTTCACATTATCGACATTTGCACCCATCTAAATCTGGTCGAGGCAGGCTCTGATGTTGTGTCTGCCATGCACCGCATTGCAAAAAACAGCGACATCACGCCCTATCATCTTGATCGTCTTTTCTGGCTGATTGGAACAGGTGAATTCTATCACCACCCACACATTCGCGCGGTACTATCTACAGGTGGGTTGGGTGCCACAAACCGTAAGCAGGCGTTCTATAACTTTGTCAACGACGAGCAAACTTTTACACAGGCGATGAACACGAGCCTGCCAGCGGATGTGGTTCTGGATATTTACCAGCGTATTTTGCGGATTCGTCGCTTTGAAGAAGAAGTGGGGCGGTTGTTCAAGCAGGGGCAATTACCCGGTTTCGTGCATCTCTACATCGGTGAGGAAGCAGTAGGCGCAGGCGTATGCGCGGCACTGCGCGACGACGACTACATCACGAGTACGCATCGCGGGCACGGGCACGTCATTGCCAAAGGCGGCGACATCAACCGTATGATGGCCGAGCTTTTTGGCAGGGCAACTGGCTATTGCAAGGGCAAGGGTGGCAGTATGCACATTGCCGATTTCGAAATCGGGATGCTGGGGGCCTGCGGTATTGTGGGTGGCGGTATCCCGGTGGCGACGGGCGCGGGGTTAAGCGCGAAATATCGCGGCAGTGACCAGGTAGCTGTGTGCTTCTTCGGGGATGGTGCGGCCAATGAAGGCAGCTTCCACGAGTCATTGAATCTGGCGGCAGCGCTGGAGTTACCGGTGATTTTTGTCTGCGAAAACAACCAGTACGGCGAGTTCACGCCGTCGATACACGCGATGAAAATTGAGCATATTGCAGACCGCGCTGCCGGGTATGGGATGCCGGGTGTGATTGCCGATGGTACGGATGCACTCGAGATGTACCGCGTCACGGCGGAGGCGGTCGCACGCGCCCGGAATGGTGAGGGGCCAACCCTGATTGAAGCGAAAACACATCGCGTGGGCGGCCATGCCGAGGGCGAAGAAGCGTTCCTTGCAGGGCAGCAGTACCGCCTGCCCGATGAACTGGAAACCATGCGCGATAAAGACCCGCTGAAGATCCTGCACGAGTATGTGATTGCGCATGAGATCACCACGCCCACACATCTGGAAGAAATCGACGGTGACACCACATCTGCGATAACTGCCGCTGTGGAGTTCGCCCGTGAAAGCCCGGAACCCGAAATTCAGTCGATTTACGAGGACACATGGGTGTGAGCGAGAGAAAGGGACAAACCAATGGCGCGTAAAACATACATCAAAGGGATACAGGAAGCACTCGCGGAGGAAATGCGCCGCGATGACTGCGTAATGTTAATGGGCGAGGATGTGCGGCTGGGTGTTTTTGCCGGGACGCGCGGTTTACACGCCGAATTTGGAGATGGGCGCGTGATCGACACGCCGATTTCCGAACTGGCTGTTGCCGGGGCTGGGGTTGGTGCGGCGGCAACGGGCCTGCGCCCGGTCGTGGATTTGATGTTCGGTACATTTCTGTATCTGGCGTTCGATCAGATTGCAAACCAGGCCGGGTCTATGCGCTATATGTTTGGTGGGCAAACAACCCTGCCGCTGGTCTACATGACGCAAAACGGCGCGGGCAGCAGTGCAGGCCACCACCACAGCCAATCAGTGCATCAGTTCTTTATGAATATGCCGCTGATTAAAGTCGTGTTGCCCTCCACGCCCTATGACGTGAAAGGGCTGCTAAAATCTGCTATCCGTGACGATAACCCGGTAGTATTCCTGAATTCACTGTCACTCGGTGGCAAGCGCGGCGACATCCCCGAAGAAGAATACACCATCCCGTTAGGCGTAGCAGACATCAAACGAGATGGCACCGACGTAACGATCTGTACAGTGGGCGCTCCAGTTTACACGGCGCTGGATGCGGCCAAACAACTCGAAAAAGAGGGCGTCAGCGTGGAAGTGATTGACCTGCGCACACTCTCCCCGTGGGATGAAGATACCGTGCTTGCCAGCGTGCAGAAAACCGGGCGCTTTGTAGCCGTAGATGAGGCGTTCCCGCAGTGCAGCGCTGCCAGCGAGTGGACAGCCACCGTCGCGCGAGACGCATTCGGCGATTTGAAAGCCGCGCCACAGCAGGTCAACAACGAGCCGGTTCCTGTGCCCTTCAGCCCGAAGCTGGAAAAAGCCGTGCTGCCCACCACCGAGAAAATCATCAATGCAGTGAAAAAGACACTGGCGTAGGGGCAGAGGCCATGCCTTGCCTGACAGAGGAGGTCGTAAATTATGGATTTAGTGGCCGTACACATGCCCAAATATGGCATGACAATGGAAGAAGGCGTGCTCGTGGAGTGGCTGGTAGACGAAGGCGATACCGTCATGGAGGGGCAGGGCATCGCGCTGATTGAAACCGAAAAGGTAGAGACAGAATTAGAAGCCCCGGCCACCGGCACCATCGCCGAACTGAGCTACGACGTGGACAGTGAAATCCCGGTCGGTGAAATTATCGCCTACATCGAAAAAGGCTAACATACATGGGACGCCTTGACGGGAAAGTTGCGATTGTAACGGGAGCCGCGCAGGGCATCGGTGAAGCCATTGCTCTGCGCTATGCCAGCGAAGGGGCTGCGCTCGCGCTGTGTGACCTGAATATTGAGGGTGTTGCAGAAACTGCCAGCAGTGCGGCCAGTGAATACGACGTGAAAACCTTTGTGCAGCAGGTCAACATCACAGAGCGCGAACAGGTCGCCACATTTGTGAGCGAGACAGTAGCAGAGTTTGGCACGATTGATGTGCTGGTGAACAACGCGGGGATTTTTTACAACGCGCCTTTCGAGGAACAGACCGACGACCAGTGGAACCGCATCATGAGTGTGAACGTCAACGGCACGTTTATGATGAGCCAGGAAGTGGTGCGGCACTGGCTGGCGACGGAACGCGGCGGCTCCATCGTCAACCTTGCATCCATCAGTGCGAGTGTGGCTTTTGTGAACTCGTCGGCCTACTGCACTACCAAAGCGGCGGTAGCGTCACTCACGCGGTGCCTTGCGCTGGAGTATGGGCCGAAGGGTATTCGCGCCAACTCAATGGCCCCCGGCATTATTGATACACCCATCCTTCCCAGCCAGGAAGACAACGAGCGCTGGGCACGCGAAAAACTGCCGCTGCGCCGGTTGGGTCTGCCGGAGGATGTAGCGGATGTGGCCCTGTTTCTGGCATCGGATGAGTCGCGCTATGTGACGGGCGATATGATTTACGTGGACGGTGGCTGGATGCTCAATTAAGGGAAAAGTGCGATGAAAGTAGAGATTCTGCCGTCTGTAGCGGCGTTTTTAGACCGTGAGCAAAAACTGCTCATCGGCGGCGAGTGGGTTGCGGCAGCGAGTGGCAAAACCTTCGCTACCGAAAATCCGGCAGATGGCAGTGTGTTATGCCACGTCGCAGAGGGCGACACCGAAGACGTAAACCG
>JBCCQC010000139.1:0-8753 GCA_039024535.1 Chloroflexota bacterium | reverse complement strand
GCTGTACATCTCTGCCAGATAACTTGATTTTCTGAACTGTTGCCGTGAGTTTTTCCTCGCGCATACCAATCAATTCGAGCCTATCACCAGTATTTACCCTGCTACGCTCTGTTCGGCCCTCTACGACAGTTACATCTCCATTTCTTTCTATAATCCGGTCAAATGGCAGCAGAAAAGGAGGATGCATTTCACGGTTCGGGGTTGGTATCCAATCATCAATCGCATCGAGGAGTTCAATGATAGAAGCATAGTTATCTGCCAGCGCCGACCCACTGACAATTGGGGTTTCATCGCTATGTCCTACTGAGTCTAATTGGTCTATCGCTTCCAGTCTGACAACACCTTCTGTAACATCATCTGGTTCGGGTGCATTCTGATTGAGGTAGACAACCTCAGATGGAATATACGCAATATATCGCATGATCTCCTGATGGACTCTCAGTTGCGGCATCACTCCACGAATCGCATCTATCACCATGATGGCGCCATCCATCACACAGGTACTGGCAATCATATCGGTCAAATGCTCAGGGTTAGCGGGAATATCGGTCAGGCTATAGCGGCGCTTTTCCGTCTCAAACTCGACATGCTGGCAGGTTTTCGTTGATCCCATATCCAGTTGCTCGGGTGGTGTGGCTCGCAATCCACGTCCACGAGTCGCTTTTAATATAGCGGCTGTCAGTGTGGTCTTCCCGGAACCTTCAATGCCAATCGTACACAGGTTGACCTGTGGTTTTTGCTGTAAAAGTGTGTTCATGTATCACGCTCAGTATGGATATTACCCGGTAAGTATGTGCCCATTAGGAAGGAACAGCAAGCTGGTACCCACAACACAAACTTAAATTTCTCATCAATAAAATGTGAGAAGCACGTTTGAACTCTGCCAATGATAGTGTTAAAATGCACAATCGTTTTAGCAAGAGATTAGACAGCTCCCGAATGAGGGCCAGAAACTTATGACAGGATTGTTCATTATAGTGGGTGTGGTGGCTGTGGTCGCCGCAGTCATGATGTTGCTCAGTGATAACGCGGTACACAGTGCGCTGTTCTTGATTTTGAACTTCGCATGTGTGGCGTTCTTCTATCTAATGTTAGATGCCCCCTTCCTGGCAATGGTACAGATTGCCGTCTATGCGGGTGCGATTATGGTGTTGTTCCTGTTCGTAATTATGTTGCTTGGCGCAGAAACAGCCGAGTCTATCGTGTCGGTTTCGGCAGGCCTACCGGGGTCGCGCCGCTACACAATGGTAGCTGCTGCGCTGGCACTCATCCTGCTGGTTACGGTCGGCTTCTCGCTCACCGGCGATACCATTGACGACATCGAACCTGCTGCGAACCCGCTGGTACAGATTGTGCATGGTGCGGCCACTGTAAACCGTGCCGACATCGAACTGGATGGCATCACCATCGCAGAAAATGTCATCTACGGTGACGTGACCCGCATACTCGAAATCGCCCCCGGCGACCACGAAGTCACCGTCCGCGATTCAGAAACCGGCGAGGTCATTCAGTCCGGCACACTGGCGATAGAAGCCCCGGAAATGCCAAACATGGTAATGACCGTGCTGGTATATGACACCTACGATACACTCACCAACAGCGGCGAAGCAACGCAGGTGCTCACTGCCTTCGAACAGGATCTGAACGCACCCACTGGCGACTATGCCCGTGTTACCGTGTTCAACGGCACCGGCCAGCCCATCAGCTTCCAGGATACCGGCGTGTTCGGCATCACCGGCGATACCGCTGTGCTGGCATCTGACCTTGCACCCGGTACATCCAGCGAAGCCCTGCTGCTGGACGAAGGGCGCTACCGTTCGCTGCGTGTGGTGCGCCCCGCAGATGAAAACGCCGACGATGGCGCAGGCCAGCCGTTGCTCACCATCCCGGAGCGCACATTTGAGGCCAGTTCTGTAGTGCTGATGATGGTCAACGCCGTCCCCAACACCGAATTTCCCACCATCCGCTACAGCGTGACGGAAACGCTCGCCACGTTCGGCAGCCCGCAGGCAGTCGGCTATCGTCTGTTCGTGGAGTACCTGCTGCCGATGCAGCTTGTGGCCCTCGTGCTGCTGGCCGCCCTCGTCGGTGTGATTGTGATCGCCCAGCAGCAGGTGGCACCGGCCCGCCAGTCTGCTGCCCGCCGCCCGGTACGCCGCCGTGTAAGCCGCCCGCTCACCAGCGTGATTACCAACCAGGTCGCAGCCGATGCGCCCGATGGCCCACAATTGACCACCGGCGACGAGTCTGCTGGTGACTGACCGCGTTATTGGAAATCGTGGTGCCTGTATACACGTTCGGTAGGGCCATGGCACGCCGTGCCCCTACCATATGGCACCTTAATCATCAGGAGCATTCATGTTACCGCCATCTCCGGTAGAAGTAGAAGCATTTGTAATTTTAAGTTTCGTCCTGTTTGTGATTGGCACGCTCGGCGTTATCCTGCGTAAGAACGCGATTCTCGTGTTCATGTCCGTAGAGCTGATGCTCAACGCGGGCAATCTCGCACTGGTTGCGTTTGCGCGGCAGTGGTCAAACATCGACGGGCAACTGTTCGTATTTTTCGTTATGACAGTCGCGGCAGCCGAAGTTGCCGTGGGGCTGGCGCTGATTGTGGCAATTTTCCGCACCAAGCACAGCATCAACATCGACGAACTGCATCAATTAGAAGGCTAACACTGCAACGGCAGGTTGGTAACGTGGGCAGGGGCGCGGCGTGCTGCGCCCCTGCGACAAACGGTATCATCTGCTGAATTGCGAGAGGATTTGTTATGGCACAAATCGTACCCTTAATTATTCTAATCCCGGCACTGGGAGCGTTTATCAACATTTTCTGGGGGTCGCGCCTCAAGGAAGATCAGTCCGCACTGGTAGGCATCTTCGCATCATCCGGCGCGTTCATCATTGCGCTCCTGCTGTACTTTAACCTGCTCAGCACCAACTATCAGGAAGCGATCATCAATCCGTTCTTCTTCGATAGCTGGATTCGTGTTGGCGCAGAGAACCTCGAAATCCCGTGGCAAATGCGCGTGGATACACTGAGCGTGACGATGATGCTTGTCATCACGGGCGTGGGAACACTGATTCACGTCTATGCCCGTGGTTACATGCATGGCGACCCGCTCTTTTCCCGGTTCTTCGCCTACCTCAACATGTTCCTCGCGTTCATGCTTGTGCTCGTCACTGGCAACAATCTGCTCATGCTGTTTGTTGGCTGGGAAGGCGTGGGCCTCATGTCCTACCTGCTCATCGGCTTCTGGTTCAGCAAACCGAAGGGCGAAGGCTACCAGAACGCGAACGCCGCTCGTAAAGCATTCATCGCCAACCGCGTGGGGGACTTTGGCCTGCTGATGGCGATGTTTCTGTCTTTCTGGACGTTCGGCACGCTGGACTTTTTCAAGCCCGGTGAGGTCATCAACCCGAATTACCAGACCGGCGCGGCCTTTGGCGGTGCTTATGGTGATAGTTACGACGACCACGGTGCCGAAGACGACCACGGCGACGAACATAGCGCCATCCCCGGCACAAACTTCGTGCTCACCTCTAACCTCGCTGTAGAAGAACCCGTTCCCGGCGAAGGTGGCGAAGAAGCCCACGGTGAAGAACACGGGACAGATGCAGCCATCGCTGCAAACCCCGCCTTCCCGGATAACTCCCACCTGACAATGGAGCAGATGGGCATGTTCGGCCAGGCAGAGCGCATCATTGCCGAACAGGAAGCCTCCGGCGAAGTCCGCATGGTACAGTTCGGCCCGTTCGAAATGCGCTTCGGTGTCGTGATTACGATCATCACGCTGTTTATGCTGCTGGGCGCAAGCGGTAAATCTGCGCAGATTCCGCTGTTTGTGTGGCTGCCAGATGCAATGGCAGGCCCCACCCCGGTAAGCGCCCTCATCCACGCCGCCACGATGGTCACGGCAGGTGTGTACATGATGGTGCGCAGCAACACGTTCTTCCACTATGCCGAACTCACATCGTTTATCGTCGCTATCATCGGCATGACAACCGCGCTGATGGCTGGCTTTATTGCAATGGGCCAGTGGGACATCAAGCGCGTGCTGGCATACTCCACGGTGTCACAGCTTGGCTTCATGGTGACGGCAGTTGGCGTTCACGCTTACGTCCCGGCCATGTTCCACCTGGTAACGCACGCTTTCTTCAAGGCGCTGCTGTTCCTCGGCTCCGGTTCTGTCATCCACGGTGTTGAGCACGGCCACCATCATGCCCACGAACACGGGCACGGTGATGACCACGGCCACGATGACCATCACGAGGACGACTTCGACCCGCAGGACATGCGCAACATGGGTGGCCTGTACACGAAGATGCCGATCACGTTCTTCACCTACCTCATCGGTACGCTGGCCCTGGCTGGCATCTACCCGTTTGCTGGCTTCTGGAGCAAGGACGAAATTCTGGCAGATAGCTGGGTCATCGGTGTGACCGAGGGCGGCCTGAAGGGTCTTAGCGGGTATCTGGCACTGGTGGTGCTGCTGGTCGCAGCCGGGTTCACGGCATTTTACATGTGGCGTCAGATCGAACTCGTGTTCTTTGGCAAGCCGCGCACAGAAGCCGCTGAAAACGCGCCGGAAAGCTCCTGGTGGATGCTGGTGCCGCTGATTGTGCTGGCCTTCTTCAGCCTCACACTGGGCGCGATGAACCAGCCCGGTACGCACCGCTTCGCCATCTGGATTGAATACAGTGCGCTGCACGCCCATGCCAGTACCTTCCTGATACTGCTGGCGCTAATTGCGCTCAGTTTCGGTATCGGCGGCATTGTGCTGGCCGCACGCATCTATGGCCGTGATAAGGGCCTTGTAGATGGCAAAGACGCGCTCGAAGCCAACCCGCAGACGGCTCGCTTCTTCAACGCAGCCAATGCCCGCCTGTGGTGGGACGACGCCTACTTCGCGGTGTTCATCAATCCGTTTATCCGCGCTGGTAAGTTCCTTGCAGACCGCCTCGACTGGAAGTTCCTGCACGACGACTTCCACGACGCCATCACACACGGCTTCCAGCGGCTGGGCAAAACCCTGGCCCGCCCGGTAGACCAGGGTGCCATCGACGGCACGGTTCTGGGCATCGGGCGGCTGGCACAGTGGGCCGGTGGCCGTATGCGCCGCCCACAGAACGGTTACGTCCGCACCTATGCGGTGATTCTGTTCTCCGGTGCCATTCTCGTACTGATCTTCTTGCTTATCCCGTTGTTCGGCAACTAACGCCACGATATAGAGGAAACGATGTTTGACGATCTCTCAATTGTAACTTTAACCCTGTTTTTGCCGATCATCGGCATGACCATCCTCATGTTCATGGACGAAGAGCAGGAGGGTACTATCAAGTGGACGGCGTTCGGGTTCACCATCGCTACGTTCCTGTCCTCACTTCTCATCTGGGTGGGCTACGACAACAGCGTTGCCGAACTCCAGATGGTGCAGCAGTGGAACTGGTTCACTTTCGGTGAATTCGAAGTCAACTACTACGTCGGCGTGGACGGCCTCAGCCTGCTGCTGGTCATCCTGACCACGTTCATTATGCCGCTGGCAACCCTCAGCAGCTTCGATTCTGGCGTGATTAAAGAGCGCGGACGCTCCAAGCTGTATTACATGTTCCTGCTGCTGCTGGAATGGGCAATGCTCGGTGTATTCGTCGTGCAGGATCTGTTCGTGTTCTACGTTTTCTGGGAAATTTCCCTCGTGCCAATGTACTTCCTCATCGGCATCTGGGGCGGCGAAGAACGCCGCTACGCCTCCATCAAGTTCTTCCTGTACACGATGGCCGGTTCGCTGCTCATGCTGATTGCGATTCTGTTTGTGGGTATTCAGGCAGGCACGTTCACGCTGCCGGGTGAAGCCGGTATTCTGGCCCAGCTTGATAGCGGCGCAATTGAATTCGCATGGAACCCGGAAGCCCGTTTCGTCAGCGCACAATCACTGCTGTTCCTCGGCTTCTTCATTGCTTTTGCCATCAAAGTACCGGTGTGGCCGCTACATAGCTGGCTGCCAGACGCGCACGTACAGGCCCCCACTGCCGGTTCGGTCATCCTGGCAGGTGTGCTGCTGAAGATGGGCACCTACGGCATGGTACGCTTTAACCTTGCCATGTTCCCGGAGGCCAGCGTGTACTTCGCCCCGGCCATCGCAGTGCTTGCCGTCATCGGCATTATCTATGGCGCGTGGGTGAGCTATGCACAAACGGACGTGAAAAAGCTGGTTGCGTACTCGTCTATCAGCCACCTCGGTTTTGTGGTGCTGGGTATTTTCGCGCTCAACGCCTCCGGCATCAGTGGCGGCACACTCCAGATGGTCAACCACGGTATCAGCACGGGTGGTCTGTTCCTTCTGGTGGGTATGCTCTACGAACGCCGCCACACCAAAGCGCTGGATGCTTTCGGTGGTGTGTGGAAACTCATGCCGGTTTATGGTGGTATCAGCCTCGTTGTTGTGCTTTCCAGTATGGGCCTGCCGGGGCTTAACGGCTTCGTCGGCGAGTTTGTGATTCTACTGGGCAGCTACGGCAGCCAGGTACTCGGCGCGGTGTTTACGCTCTTCGCCGCTGCCGGTGTGATCCTCGCCGCCATCTACATGCTGCACATGTACCAGAAGGTTTACCTGGGCGAGCCAACCGACGACGAGCACATCCTGGCAGAATACACGCCGCTGAACTGGCGCGAAATCGCCGTGATGATCCCGATTCTGATTGCGGTCATTCTGATCGGTCTGCGTCCGGCACCGTTCTTCGCCACGATGGACGCCTCTGTGGGCGCACTGGTAGAAGATAAGCTGGAAGTCGCCATCGACGAGGCCCTGAACCCCGAAGAGGGCGTGGCCGCCGCCGATCTCGTCATTGAGGAAACGGACTAGCCGATGACCTCGTTACCTTCCGCAGCAGACCTGAACCTGTTCCCGGTTCTCCCGGCTATCATCGTAGCAACGGGCATGTGCCTGTTGCTGCTGATTGACCTGTGGATACCGGAGGACAAGAAAAACCGTACCGCGTGGCTGGCACAGGGGATCCTTGTCACCGCGTTCATCGTGAACCTGTTCACGTTCAACATTACCGATACGGCTGTGCTCGGCATGTACGTGGCAGACCGTGCTACGGCTTTCCTGAACATGGTGACACTGTTCACCACGTTTATCTGTATCTTCCTGGCAATGGACTACCTCAAGCGCATCGGCGCGGAGCGCGGCGAGTTTTACTCGCTGATCCTGTTCTCGGCCTCTGGCGCGATGTTTATGGCAAGCGCCAACGACCTGATCGTAATCTTCGTCGCACTGGAACTGCTCAGCATCCCGCTGTACGTGATGGCGGCCTTCCGCTACCGTTATGTGCCCGGCGAAGAACTGACGCAAACCGAGATCAACAGCGAAGAAGCCGGGATGAAATACTTCATTCTGGGGGCGTTCGCCAGCGCGTTCTACGTCTACGGCGCGGCACTCGTCTACGGCGGCACTGGCTCTACCAACCTCAGCGTAATCTTCCAGTCTGTGGCGCTCATCGGCGGGGATATTACCTCCGGTTCGCTAACGCTGCTGGTACTGGGCGCAGGCCTGATTCTCGTCGGCCTTGGCTTTAAAATCGCGGTGTTCCCGTTCCACATGTGGACGCCCGACGTATACGAAGGTTCCCCGACGAACGTGACCGCCTTCATGAGCGTGGCCGCGAAAATCGGTGGGGTGGCAGCGCTGGCACGCATTCTGGTATCTGGCCTGCCCGCACTCGCTGCCGGGACGGGCGAAAATGCGGCGTGGCAGCTTGCGGTGTCTTCTGTTGCAATCCTCACGATGGTACTCGGTAACTTCGTTGCCATCCAGCAGAGCAACATGAAGCGTATGCTGGCCTACTCGTCCATCGCGCACGGTGGCTACCTGCTCATGGCGATTGCCGCCGCCGGTACCATCGGCAACAGCGCCTCTACCATGACGGCCATTTCCGTGTACCTGCTGACGTACATGTTCACCAACCTCGGCGCGTTCGCAGTTGTCATCGCCATCGAAAAACCGGATGGCACCGGCACCGACATTGAAGATCTTGCAGGCCTCAGCCGGTCGCAGCCGTTCCTCGCCGGCCTCATGACGCTATTCATGCTGTCACTGGTGGGCATCCCGGCTACAGCGGGCTTCATCGGCAAGTACTTCGTGTTTGCTGCCGCTGTGCAGGCAGAACTGTACCTGCTGGCAATCGTCGGCATTCTTACCAGCGTTGCCAGCGCCTACTACTACATGCGCCCGGTCATCGCCATGTACCTGGCCGACGAAGACGCACAGGGCGACCCCGCTGAGGGTGCCACGCAGTATGTGCGCTGGGCCATTTACCTCAGTGGAGCCGGTGTACTGCTACTGGGCCTCATTCCGGGGCTTGCCACCGGCCTTATCGAAGGGCTGGTAATGGTCGCCAGCACCGGCTTCTAAACTCGAACGACTGCCGTGTACTACAATCTCAAGGGTAGCAGGCTATCTGCTGCCCTTTTGTGTGTCTGATACCCGCTGGTGAACCATGCTGGGCGTGATGATGCTTGTCCCCGATATTGCTGTCTGGGCGGTGCCTCCCACTGACCTTGCGTCAGTTTCACGGACGGGCAGACCACTCTGGGACAGAAAGTGGATTTCCCGAAGCGTAGCATCATCCATCACACGACGTGGTTGTGATTTCATTGTGATATACCTGCATTGGCAGTAAGCAAAAAACACCCGTAGTGGGTGTTCAGGTGTAGGAAGGATGAGACCCAAGTCGAACATTTCAGACCCACT
>JBCCQC010000138.1:0-8759 GCA_039024535.1 Chloroflexota bacterium | reverse complement strand
TGTCGTCGGGTTCGGGGCGGCGGTGTGGGCCGCCTATGCAGACCCGGCAGATACGTTCCGTAGCACGACGGGCAATACGGTTTTTCTTGTGTCGTGGTTGGTGATTATCTGGTACATCGTCACCGAACGGCATCGGCGGCAATCCGGGGCGGGGGATGACAGCGAATAGAGGGCGAGGCATGGCCTGCACCCTTACGGAACCATAGAAATTTACCCGTTCGGTGATACACTCTGGCGCAACAGTGACCAGAAGACGCATTCCGACTCCCCATGACAGACCGCAAACCCAACCTGATTTTCCTGCATATGCCTAAAAGCGGCGGCACCACCATGCTGCACCTCATTAGCTGGAATTACAGCAATCCGTTCATCATCAACCACTATGATCAGATCCCGCCGTTTATTGCGCAGCCCGACGACGCAAAACGTAAGGTTGATGCGATTGGTGGGCAGATTCACTTCGGCATCCACGAGTATATGCCGCAACCGATGACGTATATCACACTGCTGCGCAACCCGGCAGAGCGCCTGCTTTCGATTTACTACTATACGATGGATCGGCGGCGTGCAGAAAAGCTGCCGAACCCGGATTCCACGTTTGAGGAGTTTTTAGAGCAGGAGCCGTTCCAGGCAGAGATGCAGTTACGGTTGTTGCTCGGTGGCCCGACGATGGATGACACGTTACACAAGCCGCTGCCGGGGGATACACTGGCACAGGCGCAGCAGCGTATTGAGGCGCATTTTACTGTGGCGGGGGTGATGGACTACTACGATGAGTCGCTGGTGATGATGAAACACCGCCTGGGGTGGAGCCGCGCCTACTACGCAAAGCGCAACATCAACACGAAGCGTCCGACGGGCCGGGATGTACCGGAGACAACGCGCAAACTCGCGGAAAAGCTCACGGAGACGGAAACCGAACTGTACGAGTGGATCAAGCAGCGGCAGGCCGTCGAGATTGCGGTGATGCGTGACGTGATTGATACAGAGGTGGCGCAGTTGCGGCGCATGAACCGCCGGTTCCAGTTCTGGTATGATCTGGCCGAGCCGCTGCGCGGAACGCCGCTGTGGAATGCCGTGCGCGAGACGGGTAAGCGGTTGGTTCGCTAGTCAGGGCGAGGCATGAGTCTGCGCCGCTACGCGCTGGCATCAATGTGGGCGCGTTCTACCGCGAGAATGTTCTGCCAGAGTTGCACCGGGAGCATCTCTGCATAGCCGCTGCCCTGTCCATCATTTACTTCAATCACAATCCATCGCCCATCGGTGCGCTGCCCCACATCAACGACCAGAAAGGGCACTGGCAGCGCCGCCGCAGCTTTCTGAGCCACTGCAACCGCATTGGCTTTTTCGCTCTCCGTCCAGTTGTATGCAGGGGCATCCACCCAGTAACGCCCACCACCGACGAACTGCCCACGCCACCAGAATGTGCGGAATTCAAACGACGCGGGTATCAAATCACCTTCCACTTCTGACACCTTACGCAGCGGCACGAACTCCCGGCACACAAACTGCTGGTGATGCAGGATATGATCGCGTACGTAAGCCTCCCGCATTCGTGCGTATGCATCGGGGTTTTCGATAATAGACAGGGCTTTGCTGTGGCGGCTCGTTTGCCGTGCTCCCTTAACGAAAATCGGCCACTTAAAATGCTCTGTGATCGTTTCAACATCGGGAATCTCATCAAACCACATGCTGCGCGGTGTGTAATCGGCAATGTGTGAGTACCAGTACGGCAATTCACTACACAACAGGTGTGTCGCCGGGTCATGAATTAACTGCATGCCGTCATCCAGCAGATCCCTGTAGAACGCTTCGTAATGTACACGTGGCCCTGCTCTTGATACGGCAATACACGGCTCTGGCAGCTCCAGTGGGCGCTGACACTTAAAGTATTGCCGAAAATCAAAGTCATAGCTCGGATAGTTGATTGTTTTGTCCAGTACCCACAGCGTATCTTCCACCAGAAACAGATCCAGTTTTTCAATCCAGATGATGCCCATGTTGCCTCCATAAATTCACTATTGGTGCGGAGCGGGCATGCCCGCTCCCTACGGAGTTCTCTGCGTCTTTGCGTCCCTGCGTTAAAAAATGTGGTGTCCGGCGGGGTGAGGCATGGCCTGCGTTCTTACTGTGCGGTGCGGCGCTTTTCGTTGATGTCTGCGGCGGCGTAGATTTCTGCGTAGGTGATGCCGTGGACTTCGACAGTATGCACGGGTTCCACGCCCTCAAACGGGGACTGGAACTGTGGGCGGCGCTGGCGGTAGTTGATGTAGTTCACGATGTAGTCGGCGTTGTCCGTGACTTCTGGCCCCATTGCACCAATGTTGTGAACCTCCGTGCAGGTGTCATAGTGGCGCACGAGTTCATCATAGAAGGTGGCGAGCCATGCCCCGCAGGTTTCATCGTCGTCAAAGAACTGCTCCACGCCCTGTAACCCCTCGCCGCTGCCGATAATCAGCAGATGTTCAGTGGTGTCGTTGCCGCCGCCCAGCAGCGGACTGAAATAGGCATATTCGTTGCGAAGGTACCACAGGCTGTTGCCCACCAGCAGCACCGTTACGGTGGCCCACGCGACCTGCTGCGCCCGCTGCGACTTTATGAACCGCGCCGTAAATCCAGCCAGCCACATCCACCCGAACGCGGCCATCAGGTGCAGGGCGGGCCATGTGGGGGCGGCGTAGCGGTCGAACTTTTTGTCCTGCCACACCAGCATCGCCAGGTACACCGCCGCATATAGCAGCACCATCAGCCACACGCGCCATTGGTTGCGCATCGCGCTAGAAAACATCGCCAGCAGTGCCAGCGGCAGTCCCAGCAGCGTCCACGGGGCGAGGCGATAGGGCAACGCAATGAGGTAGTACCACACGCCGGGGTCGCCCACGGGTTCGCCACGGAAGTAGCTGCCGTTTTCGTGGGCGCTGGTGGCGTTGTCTACGCCGTGAACTGTTTCATTCCAGACTTCTCCCGGTGTGACCCACATGCCGGGGTAGAGCGCCGTCCATGTGAGCATGATTACGATGGTGTAGATGATGACGGGCGCGGCAATCCACTCAATAAAACGGGCACGGGTGATCCGGGTGCGGTAGTAAAACCAGTTTACGAGTGACATCAGGCCAGCGATGCCCACCATATAGAAGGAAGAAAACCGCGTGAGCGCAGCGAGCCCTGCAACGAATGCAGATACCGCCACCAGCCACCACGTCACGGCGGCGGGTTCGGTGTTCGCCTCACGGGAGATGTGAAACCGCCATGCCAGCAGCATCAGCATAAAGGAAAGTAGCATAAATGTTGTGGACATGCCGTCTACGTGCAGCAGGCGCAGGTACCAGCGCAGGTACGGCTCTGTGACCCAGAACAACGCCGCCACAAACGCCACACGCCGGTCGAAAATGCGGGAGGCGGCTATAAATGCCAGCGTGAGCACGAGTGCATTCACAAAGCCGATGGGCAGGCGCATCACTTGAATTTGCTCCACGAAGGGCAGCGCGTCATAGTCGCCGAACAGGTTTGCGATGCCCTGCCCCACGGCCCCCAGCGCGACAACGGTTATGCCGGGATGTTCGGTTTGTACGGTGGAGCGCCAGTCTGCGATGGTAACGGACTCGATGAAGCGGTCAGTGCGGCTGTGCCAGTGTTTTACCTCGTCAAATTGTAGTGCGCGTGAGGGTACCGCCAGCGGCAGGAACGCAATCAAAAACACGGCCAGTGCCAGCCATGTGATGCGAGTGTTGTTCAACATATGACATTCATCTGATACTTTGTATACATTAAGCTCACTATCATCTGCTAAAATGGGCGGCAACATGATAGCACGACACTTTATCAGGATATAGACAACACATGCTGAGATATTTACTGCCGTTACTGTTACTCGTCGCGCTGCTCCCCTACACTGCTGCTACTGCCCAGGACGATACCTCCGAACTAACCGAGACCTATACCGGGCGTGGACGCCTGAACGATGTTACGCTTAACTACCCCGATGGCTGGCACACGCTGAATGGCATCCCGGTGAACCGGCTGGTTTCATTTAACGTGATTTCCAGCGTGAAGCTGGGCCTGCGCAATGGTATTGAACCGGGCGAGGAAGCGATTGTACTGGCGGTGGCCGGTGGCCGCATTGACCGCTGGGGCACGCTTGAGAAAGAAGCCACGCCAGAAGAGGTGCTGAACGCATTTATCGAGCAGGTTGGCGATAATGACCGTTTTGGTGGCGGCAATGACAGTGCCGAGGGCATGGAACTGGTGACGGAAGATGTCGAGTTCAACGGGTATGAGGCGGTGCGGATGCGCTTTGTGCCGGGTGCGGATGCCGCGCCGGAAGCCGACGATGGCGACAGTGATTTCGTGGCGTATGCCGTGCTGCTGGACGATAACCAGTTTATGGCGGTGCTCACGCTGACGTCTGCGTTGAGTTTTGAGGATGCGCAGCCGACAATTGAAGGCATTCTGGACTCGGTGACGTTTGAGGGGTAACGATCATCGCCCACAGCTTTCGCAAAGACACAGAGGTTGCGCGTTTCGTTTTCCTGTGCCCTTCCTTATGCGTTAGACTGAGAGGGATACTCGACACGCACAGGGAGGGATTGCCCGATGAAACGCCTGCTTACTGTTGTGATGCTGCTGTGCATTGCTGCTGCTTTTGCTACACCCCGCGCCCAGGCCCAGGAACTGAGCGACGAAGCCTTCGAAGCCACCATCAGTCAATTGAATCAGATTATCCCCGGCATTGGCCGCCCGGATCGCTGGCAATTCCAGATATTGTTTCCGTCTACGGATAGTGCGGTGATGTGCCCGCTGGTACCGGGGTACAAAACGCAGAATACCCGCCAGCCATTCATCGTGTCGCTGTTCTATGGTGAAACCGAGTATATCTTCCATGCTTCGTCGGATGGGTTTGCTATCCAGCCGTGCGACCCGAAGCTGGGCCAGGTGGGTATGGCACAAATTTCCACGGTACCTGCTGCCGCCGATGCCTGCACGCTGACGCCCGGCGGGGGCTTTGCCAATATCCGCATTCAGCCGGACATAGAAGCACAGCAGGTGTTCACGCTGGAGGAGGGACGGCAGGTGCTGGGCCGCAACGGGGACACCACGTGGTATCTCATTGCGGAGGGCTGGGTGGCCGGGACGGTCGTTGCTACCAGCGGGGACTGTTCGCCTAACGTTTTGCCAGAGCGCAGCACGGATATTATGCTGCTGAGCGCTACGCCGCAGGTGGCGGCGACGGGCGGCACCGGCACCACTATTGTTACGCCGCTGCCGGGGGCCACGGTTGTTGCTGCTGCGCCCTCGGATGATCTGGCGGCGTATACCTGCCCGCCGAACTTTGAGGGGTATCTGCCGCCGCGCATCCGGGCCGGGGCTGTGACCGCGCAGGTACAGTTGGGCGGGTTCCCGAACACGTTGCGCTCCCTGCCGACGACGCAGAGTGACCGCGTGGGGCAGGTGCAGCCGGGCCGTCGTCTGGATCGGGTGATACAGGGGCCGCGTTGCGGTGATGGGTTTATGTGGTGGCAGATTGACATTGATGGGCGTGTGGGCTGGACGGCGGAATCGAGTGCAGAGGACAACGAATACTATCTGGAGCCAACCCCCGGCAATGAAGTTGCTGTGCAGCCTGCCGGTGAGGTCGCGGCGTTGCCATCGTCAGTGGTTGCCATTACGACGGATAATATCGGGCTGGTGCGCCAGAGCAGTGTGCTTTCCGGTAACTATAATGTGTTTGCATGGCGCGGGGAATTTGATGCACTGGCCGCACTGGGTGGCTTGCCGGTGCCGGTGGATGTGACCAGTATTAATAGTGTGGCGGTGATGCCTGCCAGCACGGGGGTGTCCGGGGTGACTGCGATTGCGGTTGCACCAGATAGCGCGATTTATGCGCAGGGAACCGATACGGGCGCAGTGACTGTGTTTACGGAAGATGGTGATGAGGAAACCGCACTGGCCGCTGCCGTGAATGCAATTGCGTTCTCGCCGGATAGCACACGCATGGCAACGGGTACCGGCGATAGTGATGGGGCTGAGGATACGTGGACGCTGCAACTGTGGGATGTGCCGGGGATGATGAATGGTGTGGGCGAAAATGACCTGCTGCGCACTATTCGCTTTCCGTTCCCGGTGCGTGATGTGGCGTTCAGTGCGGACGGTAATAGCATGGCGGTGCTGGCAGAGCGTAACGGGGATGCGGCGCTGTGGATTTATACAGACGGTGGTGTGGGCGCGAATACGCTGACGCTGCTGGTAGAAAATACGCAGGGGTATGTGTTTGTTGAGCCGGTGCCGGAGGGACAGGACGGTGATTTCATCTATGCGAAGGGCACGGCGCTGTTCAGTATGGATGTGGCAACGGGTACCGAGCGCCTGCTGTATGACCAGAACACCCTGCTGATTACCGATGTGGCGTTTAACCCGGCCTCACCGCAGCAAATGATCGTCACGAATACATCGGCGGCCTCGCCGGATGCGCCCACGGGCAGTATTCCGCTGTATGCTTATGATTACAGCGCGTTTGCCGGTTCTACGCCTGCGCCCACGGTTGTGGATGTGACTGCGGGGGTAGAGGTCAGCTTTAATGAAGGTGGCAGTGCATTTGCAGTACTCACCCTGACGGGAGACATGCGGTTTTACGCCGTGCCATAAACCGGGCAATCACACATGCCGGGTAGGGGTTTAGCGTGCTAAACCCCACGGACAGAGCAGGCTCTGTCCCTACATACAGCGGTTTTGAGAAGGGTTAACGCTAAACCTTATGTACATGAGGTATGGTCTCGCCCCCACGTGACCCTTGAAATTCATTGATGCCGCCCGGACAATACATGTGAACCCCTGTGAACCACTACGGAGTGTGTATGTCTGGAGATTATGGCGATAACCCCAACGCGATTGTTCCCGCTGGAACCAATATTGTGACGCTGGACGTGCTGCGGCGCGGTAAGGGTGATGTGCTTTTCCCGCGTGGGGCGGTGGGTGTGATTGTGAACGCGCCGGTTGATACGACCCACGCCTACCGGGTGCGCTTTCTGGATGGGAGTGAGCATTCGCTGCGGCGGGTGGAGTTTGCGATTCAGAAGGAGTTCCGGCGCGAGGGCATGGAGCGCGATGTGCTGGAAGACCGCAACCTGTACGATTATGTGATCTACCGCTGTGAGGTGGGCAGCCGTACCTATGGGCTGGCGAACGAGGACAGCGATTGGGACAGACGCGGCATCTACCTGCCCCCGGCGCAGATGCAGTGGTCATTGTATGGTGTGCCGGAGCAGTTGGAGGGTTCTACGACGGATGCGATTTACTGGGAATTGCAGAAGTTTATCCGGCTGGCGCTGAAGGCTAACCCGAACATCCTTGAAACGTTGTATACGCCGATGACCGAGCATGTTTCTCCGCTGGCACAGGAACTGCTGGACATGCGCAACATCTTCCTGAGCACGCTGGTGTATACCACCTACAACGGCTATGTGATGTCGCAGTTCCGCAAGCTGCAAAAAGATCTCGAAAATCATGGGGAAATCCGGTGGAAGCACGCCATGCATCTGATTCGGCTGCTGTTGAGTGGGATTACGGTGCTGCGCGAGGGGTTTGTGGTGGTGCATGTGGGCGAATACCGCGAGAAGCTGCTGACCATCCGGCGCGGGGAACTGCCGTGGGAGGAGATTAATGTGTGGCGGCTGGCGCTGCATAAAGAGTTTGACGCGGCGCTGGAAACATCGCCGTTGCCGGAGCGCCCGGACTATGAGGCGGCGAATGATTTTCTGGTGCGGGCGCGTCTGAGCATGGTAAAAAGCTACGAGTAATGAGCGATGAGATGAAAATACGTGGTCTGACGCCGTGTGAGCATCGACGTCGGTTTGTGTTGATTGACCTGCGAACGCAGATATATGCTGTACAGCGGCACACTACCGGCTGGCACATGACAGAGGTCATCGACTGGTTATGGTTGTATGGCTCGGTTTTCAACGGATTCCACCAGCATGTGAGTTTCATTGATTCAAAGCACGTAACCATAAATCAAAACTATGCTTTCGTCGGGCATCACTTCATATGGTTCGGGTATGCATTCTATTTTGATTCAAATAGCAACCTGACACCATATGCCCAAATTGGCTGGCGGTGATATATCGCATTTGTGTTGGGGTGTGGCTATACTGGTGGTGGGGGTGGATGTGCCCCGGTGGGCACCCCGGTCTTCAAAACCGGTGGCAGGTCGCGGAGCGGGCTGCGGAGCGTTCGACACCCTCCCACTCCCGTGCATATCGTGTATATAAAGAGGGAAGCCGGGGGTATGTCCCACACCCGGCCTCCAGTTTGCCTCTCGTTGTGCACACCAACGGCGTTTAAGCCGGAGATCAATCTGAAAATTGTCGCTTTTCCATTAAGCTACCAGCCCATGTAAACAGGGTAGAGGGCCGGACGGGAAATGAGCCCGTATCTACAATTACTGTCTCGCGGCCCTTGATCTGGTGATGAGGGGCGAATGCTCAGTCTGGAGTAAGAACTTGAGCTTGAGCCGCAGTTGGGCCTGCCTCTTCCGTTGGGCTACCCCTTCTTGCAATGAAGGGGACAGGAGTCGAACCTGCACATACGGACACCAACCACATTCGACATGCTGATTTTGAGTTTTAATTTGTACTCCTGAGTGTCATTATAGATCATAACAGGTCATGTGGCAACTAGTTCACGAACAAAGTGAGGTTGATGGGTGGTGGTAGAATAACAGCATGGACAAACATAACGTCACCCTCACAGAAAAAGAACAGCGG
>JBCCQC010000137.1:0-8804 GCA_039024535.1 Chloroflexota bacterium | reverse complement strand
GATGACAAGCATCGGTGAAAAGCTACCGAAAGCCTTGCCGTTTCCCGGTCAATAGTCAAGAATGTATTTGTGGTCGGGAGCGACATTCGGCAACAGTGCATCCCGAACCTTTAAACAATACTCTCTATACATTGTACACGCCACGACACAACATCATGTGCCGTCTGGCTATATCGGGTTTCAGCTAAGGAGTAACTTACTGTGGCAATTTTGCTACTTATACTCGCCACTCCAATATTACTGACAACATTATCAATAGGCGCTGTAAAACGTCATCTACCAGATGCTATATCCCCCTCCCGCATAGTGGGTGCAGCGATGGCACTGCTGTTTGTGCTGTTGCTCGTGGTCGGGTATCGCCCGGTAATTGTCGAGCAGGGTGCCCTGTCAGTTATCATCCCGTGGGTACCCGAATATGGGCTATCCCTCAGCTTTTACCTTGACGGGCTTTCGCTGCTGTTCGGGCTGATTATCACCGGCATTGGGGCCGTTATTTTTGTGTATGCAGGTGCATATTTTGATGAACCAGATGACCGGACGCGCTTCCAGCGAACGCTGTTGCTGTTCACGGCGGCGATGCTCTGGCTGGTGCTTTCTGGCAACCTCATTACGCTGTTCATCGCATGGGAATTGACCAGTATCACATCGTTCCTGCTCATCGGGTTCAAGGGAGCGAAGTACGCTTCTGCACGAGCCGGTGCAGCCCGCGCACTCGTGGTAACAGGTGGTGGCGGGCTGGCGCTGCTGGCTGGCCTGATGCTACTGGGCAATGCAGGCGGCAGCTACGAACTGAGCGAACTACTCACGATGGATCTGACCGGGCACACCCTGTACACGCCGGCAGCCATCCTGATTATGCTGGGCGCGTTTACCAAGAGCGCTCAATTCCCGTTCCATTTCTGGCTCCCCGGTGCGATGGATGCCCCTACCCCGGCCAGTTCGTTCCTGCACTCTGCGACGATGGTGAAGGCCGGTGTTTACCTGCTGCTGCGGTTACACCCCACACTGGGCGACACGCCCCTGTGGACAGGCACACTGCTAACTGTGGGGCTGTTTACTATGTTCCTCAGTTCGCTGCTGGCCGTGCGGCAGGCCGACCTGAAAGGCGTCCTTGCTTTCACGACTACAGCGCAGCTTGGTGTACTGGTAGCACTCATTGGCATCCCGGAAGGCTACGGCATCAAGGCGGCAATGGTTGGTATTCTGGGGCACGCACTCTACAAGTCAGCCTTGTTCCTCGGTGTGGGCAGCATTGATCACGCCACGGGTACCCGTCTGGTAAGCAAACTGGGCGGACTGTGGAAGCACATGCCTATCACCGGCGTGGTCGTCATTATTTCTGCGTTGTCTATGGCTGGTATGCCACCGCTGATGGGCTTCGTCGCCAAAGAAACACTGCTGGAGGCGACGGTATTCAGCCCGTTGATACTCGGAATTGTGTTCGTCAGTGCGGCTCTTACCGGTACCGCCGGGTACATTCTTATCTGGGATGTGTTCTTCGGCGAAACGCGGGGCGACTGGCATTTCCACGCGCTGCCTCGCGTGATGGAAACTGGCCCGATTGTAATGGTGGTTGGCACTGTGAGCATCGGGTTTTTGCTGGGGCCGCTACTTCTGCCCTTGCTCACACCGATGGTACCCGTAGAGTTCAAGCTGGTGCTATTCCCTGGTTTTAACAACATCTTCTGGATGAGTATGGGCGCACTCGCTGCCGGGTTTGCGCTGTTCTTCCTGCGTGACCTGTGGCGGCGTGTTCCGGATTTCCCGTTAAACGCAACTACAGCCTACAACGGTGTGATTGCCGGTTCGGAGTGGATCGCAGATCAGGCGCTCAAGACGCAGAACGGCAAGCTGCGCCACTACCTGATGGTGGTCATTGGCGTGGTCATGGCGATTTTGCTGTATGGCGGCCTCATTCGGGATCTGTTGAACTCCCCCTCGTTCGCCGTCGGGACGTTCACCATCCCGGATATTCTTGATGTGATGCTGCTGGTACTGGCCGTCGGCGCGGCATGGTCTTCTGTGGCCGTGCGCCGCCATCTGCACGCAGCCCTTGCGCTGGCAATTTTCGGCTATGCAGTGGGCGGCGTCTTCCTCGTGGAACTCGCGCCGGATGTGGCGCTGGTACAGTTCCTTGTAGAAACACTGGCGACAGTCGTGCTTATCATCATGATTAGCCGGGTAACAGTGGAACAACGCCAGGAAGCTATGAACGTGTTAAAGCGCACGCTGGATAACCGTCATGATGCCGTGGCAAAGGTACGCGATATTACGGTGGCAGTCGTCACTGGCGTGGTGATGACCGCCTTTGCACTGGTCGCGCTTATCAACCGGGAAAACCGCGACAGTATCGCCGCGTGGCACTTTGAAAACGCAGAACCGCAGGTCGGCGTCACGGATGTGGTGTCTGCCATCCTCACAGACTTTCGCGGTACAGACACATTCGTCGAAATTGGCGTGTTCTCGATAGCGGCACTGGGCCTGCTGGCATTGCTCACCATCAACCGCAACGAGGACGAAAACACCTCCCCTGCCATTGTGCGCTACATGTACCGGGATAGCCTCGTTGCTACCCCATTTATTCGTGCTATTGCTGCGCTTTTGTTGCCGCTCACACTGGTGATAGCCGCAGTACACATTCTGTATGGGGCCAACGCCCCCGGCGATGGCTTTACCGCCGGGATTGTAGCTGGACTGGGTGTGGCACTGTATTACGTGGTCTTTGGCTACGAACAGGTGCGGCTGCGGCTGCGCTGGGTACACCCCACCCGGCTGATTACTGCGGGTTTGCTGCTGGCGTTTGTGAATGCCACGCTGCCTATACTGGTGGGCGGGCAGTTTATGGGCCTGCTGGATTTTGCGCCGTGGTTAGACCTGGCAAACCTGAAGTTCAATACAACAGTTGTATTCGAAATCGCCATCGCCACAACGGTTTTTGGCGGTGTGAGCCTGATTATGGAGACTATTGCTTACCCGTCAGGCGTCCCGGCATTTAACCGTGCTACTGGCGAATATCCGGCAGCAGACTCCACACAGAGCATCCCGGCAGACGCAACATCATCTGCCACTGGCGATTAACTGAGACATATTTAAGGAGACTACCCACGATGAACATCGTTTTTGCAGTAACAGTCGGCACTCTGTTTGGCCTGGGCGTGTACCAGGTACTGCGCCGTGATCTGATTAAGGCGGCAATGGGCTTTGCCCTGTTGTTTACCTCTGTGAACCTGCTGCTGCTGGCCGTGGGTGCCTATGACGGCACACACGCCGCCTACACCAACCTGGGCGATGACCCGAGTGACCCGCTGGTGCAGGCGCTCATCCTGACGGCGATTGTGGTTAGCTTTGGCTCGTATGCGCTGCTGCTGGGGCTGGTGAACATTGTGTCCACCCGCTTCAACACATGCCAGACCGACCAGGTTGACTACCTGCAACGCTAGAGGACACAATGCCTGAAAACAATATTTTACTGCTTATTATCGTCTTCCTGCCGCTGTTTGGCGGGGTAGTGAGCCTGCTGCTGTGGGGCCGGGATAAAGCGCGGCGTTACCTTGGCTTTGGTGTAGGCTTTGTGGCATGGCTGGCAAGCCTCAGCCTGCTGTGGAGCAACATCCAGGGCACACCACAGGTCTACCGGTTTGGAGGCTGGGCGCCCCCGTTCGGGATTGTGCTGGTGGGCGATATGTTCTCGTCACTGTTTGTGGTGATGTCTACCACGGTGCTGATGATGGGGCTGCTCTACGCCATCGGCTGTAATGACAAAGTAGTCAAGCATCCCACGTTTATCACATTGTTCCTTGCAATGGAAACCGGCCTGCTGGGGGCCATGCTCACCGGCGACCTGTTCAACATGTTCGTGTTTATGGAAATCATGGTGCTCAGTTCCGTATCGCTGGTCGCCATTTCCGATAATGAACTGGGACTGGAAGCCGCCATCAAGTACCTGTTCATCAGCAGCATGGGCACGCTGTTCCTGCTGCTGGGTGTAGCAGCCGTCTACGCGACATACGGCACCCTCAACTTTGCGGACATCGGGCAGCGGCTGGCCGGTGGTGACCGGCCCTTCCTCGCACACGAAGCGGCTATCATGTTGATGTCTGCATTTTTGCTGAAAAGTGCTGTGTTCCCATTCCACTTCTGGCAGCCAGATTTCCACACCACGGCACCCACGCCGGTACATGCGGTGCTGTCATCGGTCGTGGTCAAAATCGGTGTATACGGCCTCATCCGCATGACCACTCTGCTGTTCACAGCAGAAGCAGAACTGGTCACGATTCGTGCAGTACTGCTCACACTGGGCACTATCAGCATCTTCTTCGGTAGTCTGGGCGCCTTCCGCACCTACGACGGTAAACGGATGCTGGCCTATTCCACATTCGGGCAAATCGGTTTCATTCTGCTGGGTATCGGCTGGGGAACCCCGCTGGCACTTGCTGCTGCGCTGGTTTACGCATTTAACCACGCATTCATTAAGTCTGCCCTGCTGATGTTGTTCGGGGTGGTAGCCAGCCGCACAAAAACCAAATCTGCTCGCCTTAGCGAGGTAGCCGGGGTGGGCCGCAGCCTGCCTGCGTTCGTCGGAGTGCTGTATCTGCTGGGTGGCATGGCACTGGCCGGGGTACCCCCCATGAACGGGTTTATCAGTAAGCTGGCACTGGTGCAAAGCGGCATCGACGCGCAGATGTGGCTCACACTGGGGCTGGCTGTGGGTGCTGGTATCCTGACGATGATGTACATGACGCGCACATGGCAGCTTGTATTCCAGCAGAAGGCAACCGAAGATACGGTGCCCCTGAAGGACTACAACGACAACCCGCTGGCACCCGCCCTGCTGATTTCGCTGTGCGTCCTGCTGGGGGTATATGCTGCTCCGCTGGCTGATATTGCCATGGATGCCGCCACACAGATCAGCGACCCGTCCATTTACTTTGAAAGCGTCCTTGGCACGGATGCACAGTCTATTGTGGAGCGTTAACCTGATGACTCACCTGATTCTTGCAATTCCCCTTGCGCTGCTGTTCATGACGTTGAGTGACCAGTGGAGTTTCGGCGGGCTGGCTGTGGGTTATGTGGTTGGGCTGGCAGTGATGGTGTTAATTGGTGCGGGCAACATGCGGCTGAACCTGCTGCGCCTGCCCGTGCAACTGTTCTGGGCGCTGGTTTACGGTGTGGGCCTGTTCATTGATATTTTTCTCTCCAGCATTGATGTTACACGTCGTGTGCTGCACCCGGATTTACCCATTAAGCCCGGTGAAATCCGCGTTTCCACACAGGACAAACACCGTGATCTGATTACATCGGCTATGAGTGCTCACTCCATCACGGTCACACCGGGTGAAATGGTCGTCGGGTTCGAGGACGACGACGACGAGATAGTCATGGTGGTTCATACACTGGATGTTGATGCGTCTGGCGCTAACGCAGCCGAAGAACAGAGGAGCCGACTGCAACGAATCGCTCGGATTACCCGGAGGACAGCCTGATGGCAATCTTACTCAATACTCTACTTGTGGCGCTGGTGCTGCTGATGCTGCCGTGTGGCTGGCGTGTGTGGCGTGGGCCGACTTCTGGCGACCGGCTGCTGGCAATTGACCTGATTACCACGCTGCTGGCCGGTGTGATGGTCACGCTGGGGCTGCAAAATGGTCAGGGCCTCTACCTGGATGTTGCGCTGGCACTGGGTGCGCTCAGTTTTATTGGCACAATCGGCGTGGCCCGGTTCATTGCAGAAAAGCAGGTGTTCTGATGATCTTGCAAATTTTGAGCGGCGTGATGATGGTGTTCGGCCTGTTTTTCTTCTTCGTGGGGGTCGTGGGGGTCATTCGCCTGCCGGATGTCAAAAGCCGCCTGCACGCCTCTGGCAAGGTAGCGACACTGGGATTTTTCGGGCTGCTGATCGGCGGTGGCCTGCTGATGCCTGCCCTGTTGCCAAGGCTGCTGTTGCTGGGTGCGTTCTATCTTCTCTCCGCCCCAGCAGCTTCCCATGTGATTGCTGTTTCCCAGCAGGAATGATGAAAATATCCTGCTGAAAACCTCCCGACCGGAATAGGGGCTTACATGGCCCCATGACACCGGGAAACCCCACCGGGTATCCTGAGGGCATGGCAAACCTATCTCTCCGGGAGGGAAACCACCATCACAGGGAATTCAACGGGTGTTCGCCCACACGAACCACCTACCGTCGGAAAGTGCCTACAATCCCACGCGGGAACAGTATCACCACCAGAATAAACGCAGTACCCAGAATCACGTTCCAGCTTGCGCCAATGTCCAGTGTGAAGTTACCCAGTTCCAGAACCGTATCACGCAGTAATCGGTCGCTCAGATGAATGCCGCCCATCCCGATGACCGGCCCCACAAACGTACCCAGCCCGCCGATAATCGTTCCCAGCAGTGGATCGACAGTAAACGTAAGCCCCATGACCTCCGGCCCCACTTTTTTGTTGAACAGCACATGCAATGCACCGGCCAGCGCTGCCAGAAAGCTCGAAACGGTGATGGCGTATAGCTTGTAGTTCAGCGTGTTGTAGCCAATAGCCTGAGCGCGTTCTTCATTTTCGCGGATGGCAACCAGCACGGCCCCCACCGGCGAGGAAATCAGGCGACGGATAAACACAAACGTCGCTGTCATCAGGGCCAGCGTAAGGTAATAGTACGCCAGACGGTTGCGGGTGGCGTTCAGCCAGTCCGGTACAGCCCCAATCGTGAAGCCGTCTTCTGCACTGGTATAACCAAAACGACTGAAGTATATAAAGAACATCTCAGCCACGGCCAGCGTAAACAGTGCGAAGTACACACCGCGCAGCCGCAGCGATACCAGCCCGATGAACAACCCCAGCAGCGCCGCAATCGCCAGCCCCGTCAGGATGCCAACAGGCAACCCCCATGCCGCCCCCCCACTGAGCTTTTCCGTAAAGATTGCCAGCGCATAGCCGCCCACGCCAAAAAACAGCGCATGTCCGAACGAAATCACGCCGGTGAAGCCAAAGATGAGGTTATAGCTCATGGCAAGGATTGCCAGAATGTATACCTCAATCATAATGCCTTGCCAGAATACCGACTCCCCCCGGCGGGCAGTAGCCGGGTCGCCAGTGAGCCACTGCACAATAAACGGCAGCAAGATCATTACCAGCAGCGCCAGCAGCAGCGTCCAGTTGTGCTTGAGTGTGCGGGTTATTATTTGCATGGTTATTCCACCTTTGTGCCAAAAAGTCCGCGTGGCCGTACCAGCAGCACCACCGTCAGCAGCAGCATGGGCGTGAGGCTGGCCCACACCGGCGCAAACAGGTCGTTAATCAGCGTAAACTGCTGCATAATAGCAACCCCTACCCCGACTACAATACTGGCGACGGCGGCCCCCTCGTAACTATCCAGCCCGCCCAGCGCTACAATTGCAATTGCGCCCAGCAGGTAGTTCGTGCCCAGCGAGGGTGTAGCCCCGAAGAACGGCGCGGCAATCGCGCCACCGAACGCAGCCAGCGCACACCCCAGCGTAAACACCAGCGTGAACACCGCCCGTACGTTGATGCCCAGTGCTTCTACCATTTCGCTGTCTTCCACACCGGCGCGGATAATAATGCCGATGCGCGTAAAGCGCAGCAGCAGCGCCACCGTGATAATCATCAGGAAGCCAATGAAGATGACAAACAGCCGGTACATGGTGAACGGCTGCCCGAAAAGGGTAAAACTGGCCTCGCGCACCGTGAACAGATCCGTCCAGCTATACGGCGTGGTTGACCAGATGAACTTGACAACTTCCGTGAGCACAATGCTCACACCGAACGTCAGGACGATCTGAAAAATAGGCCGCGCATACAGCGGGCGCAGCAGGCCGCGCTCAAGGATGACGCCAAGAACAGCGCCAACTGTCGTGGCAATCACTACCGCCAGAATAAAGCGCACGTCACTGTTCGGGATCAGGCCCATAATGACCTCGCGGTGATGAAAGTCGTAGGCGACATACGCACCCACCATAAAATACACCCCCTGCGCAAAGTTCAGCACGTCCATCAACCCGAAGATGATCGACAGACCAGACGCCACCAGAAACAGCAGCATCGCCTGGAACAACCCGGACATAATGATCGTCGCCAGTGTGCCGGGGTCTCCGCTGGCGACCGCAACAGCCGCCGCAAACAGCCCCACCAGCAGCCCGACAGAAAGTGTCACCGGGCTTTGAATCAAAGCACGCGTTTGCGTCATGGTTATGCCACCCCCAGATACTTCTGCACGAGGTCACGGTCAGCGGCAAGGTCGGCCATATCCCCCGCCAGCACAGAACGCCCGTCGTCAATGATGACGAAATGATCGGCCAGTTTACTCGCCATAATAAAATTTTGCTCCACCAGCAGCACAGTCGTCCGCTCAGATAAGCGCCGGATGGCTTCCATCAGCGCCTCGATAATTACCGGGGCCAGACCTTCGCTCGGTTCGTCAATCAGCAGCAGTTGATTATCGGGTACCAGCGCCCGTGCAATCGCCAGCATCTGCTGCTGGCCGCCGCTCAGGTTTTTACCGCTCAGTTTGTACAGACGTTTTAAATCCGGGAACAGTTCAAAAATGAAGTCAGCCTTCTGTTCCAGTTCCCCACGCTGATGCTGTGCCAGTTCAAGGTTTTCACGCACACTCAACGTCCCGAAGACCGCCCGATGTTCCGGCACGTAGCCCACACCCAGCCGCGCCACATCATACGACCGCTGCCGCAGCAGGCTTTTGCCGTTGAGCAATATCTCGCCTTCACTGGCCGGGTTGATCCCCATGATGCTGCGCAGCGTGGTAGTTTTCCCGGCCCCGTTGCGGCCCAG
>JBCCQC010000136.1:0-8859 GCA_039024535.1 Chloroflexota bacterium | reverse complement strand
CAACACCGACGCGCTCGGCAGCGAGGGAGCGGTTTTCGTGCCGGAGCCAGAAGCGGCAGCATCGGCGTTGCTACCAGATGGGTGCATGGTCACGACGGACGCGATTATCAACCTGCGCGAAGGCCCCGGCATGGACAACGAGATTATCCGGCGCATTCCATTTGACGTGACCCTGACCGCATTTGAGCAGAGCGGGGCCTGGTACTACGTGGACTATCCGGGGTTGCGCGGGTGGATGAGCGCGAATTACGTCTCGCCAAACAACATGTGTTAATCACCCTGTGATGGCGGCTGTCAGGGCAGCGGCCTGTTCATAGAGTGTCGGTGTAGCACGGTCACGGGGGCGGGATAGCGCAACAGGTGCCACCGTGACAATCTGCCCCGGCCTTGCCGATAGCACCACAACGCGATCCGCCATATAAACAGCCTCCTGCACATCATGCGTGACCATCACAACGGTATAGCTGAAGTGCTCCCACACACCCAGCAACCAGTCCTGGATTTCTGCACGGGTAATCGCATCCAGTGCGCCCAGCGGTTCATCCAGCAGCACCAGCGGACGCTCCATCATAAACGTGCGCAGGAACGCCGCCCGCTGCCGCATCCCGCCGGATAGCTGCGACGGGTACATAGCCTCAAAACCGCCCAGCCCGAACTGCGCCAGCATATCCCGTGCCCGGTTCCGCGTCTCACGGCGGCGGTTGCCGTTGATCTCCGCGCCCAGCATCACATTCTCCAGCACCGTACGCCACGGCAACAGCGCATCAGACTGTGGCATATAGGCCGTCTGGCCCAGCCGGTTCTGCATACGCTGGCCGTTAATCGCAACATAGCCAGATGTCGGCTGTTCAAGACCGGCCGCCATTTTTATCAGCGTACTCTTACCACTACCACTCGGCCCGATGAGCGCAACAAATTCACCGCGCTCCACCGTCAGGTTGATATTCTGTACGCTCGTAATCTGGCCGTAGGCGTGCGAGACGTTCTCGAACTGTAAGGGCGCAGCCATGCCGCGCCCGTCCGCAGTTGCCATTAATCTACTGCTCCGGCAAAAAATCGTTGGTAAAAACGGCTTCTACGTCCAGCGCACCCGCTTCGATGATCTCGTTATCGACCAGAAAATCCGTGAAGCCCTGCCACACGGCGATGTCCTGTTCACCCCACTGTGCAGCCTCACCCTGGTAGCGCGGGGCCAGCCATGCAGCGCTCTCCTGCACCAGCGTTTCGTCAAGCTGCGGGACGGCTTCCACCAGAACAGCGGCAGCGTCTTCCGGGCTTTCGATAGCGAATTCATAACCACGCGCTGTCGCATGGGTGAAAGCACGTACCATATCCGGGTTCTCGTCAATCATCTCGCTTGAAGTCAGCAGAATGGGCGTATAGTAATTCGGGATGCAGTCAGCATAGTCCGAGAGCAGCAGTGTAGACAGTTCAATATCGCGTACTTCCGCGCCGATGCCCTGCCACGCATAAAAAATCCACGAATAGTCAATCCGGTCACGAGACATCAGTTCAATCGGGTCGGCAAAGCCCACATCCAGATAGTTCCCGCTGTCCCAGTCAATACCCTCACACGCCAGCAGTTCACGGATCATAGCGTTTTCCAGCGATGGAAAGCTAAATCCGCCGTAGGTCAACTCTGCCAGATCAGCAGGGCTTTCCAGCATATTATCTGCGGCAATAGCAGCAAACCCGGATGTGTTTTCCTGAATGATAGCCGCAATAGACACCACGTCTGCGCCATCGACAATGGCAAACGTACTGAACTCCTGAAAGCCAATGCCAAACTCAACCACGCCAGTGCTAACGGCCTGCTCTGCCGCGACATCTGCCGGTTCCAGAATTTCCACATCAAGGTTCATCTCATCATAGTAGCCATTGGCCTGCGCGACGTAGAAACCGGTGTGATTCGTGTTCGGGCTGAAGTCCAGCATCAACTTCACAGACGTGCGCTCTGCAAGGGCAGCATCATCCTGTGCCTGCACAGATACAGCACCCACAACTGCAATAAGCAGGGCACAGACAGGTAGCGACAGAGTCCACCGTGAAAACACTGCTGATAGATTTTGTAAATTCATGATATGACTTCCTTTGTTTGTGACGGCACACGCCGCGTTTGCCGCGCGTCCGTTTGAGTAAAGAATTGGATAAAACGGGTGATGCGGGTCGTCTGGCCGATGTAACGCCAGCGCAAAGTCAGCATTTCCGTAAGTGTGACCAGCGCCACCAGCAAAACACTCAGTCCAGCGATAATCGCCACAGCAAGGAACACCTGGTCAGTCTGGAATGACCGATAAGACCGCTGCAAAAACTTACCCATACCCTCCCCACTGCCCACATACTCCCCGATGACAGCACCCACAACGCTATACGTGGTTGCCAGCCGCACCCCGCCAAAGAAGTTCGGTAGCGCCGCCGGGAGCCGTACCTTCCACCAGATCGCCAGCGGCGAAGCACCCATCGTCCGCACAAGATCAACATAGGTCTGATCCACACCGCGCAGGCCATCCAGCGTATTCGTCGTGACAGCAAAAAAGCAGAACAACACCACAACGATGATCTTCGGGCCATCGCCAAAGCCAAACAACAGGATCAAAATCACGGCAATAGCGAACGTGGGTACCGTCTGCGAGACAATCAGCACCGGGTATAGCGTCCAGCGCAGCGGCGGGAAGAAGTCCATAAGGGTTGCCAGCAGCAGGCCCAGCGTAATAGCTATCGCCAGCCCGATAAGCGTCACGCGCAGGGTATTGGGCAGGTAAACACCCAGAATATCGGCACGGTGGGTGTCCCACGCAACGGCAAGCTGTGCAGAGGTAGGCACCAGCGATTGCAGGTCATCACCCTGCACAGCGCTCCACTCACGCGCAAGCTGTGCTGTACCGGCCAGCACAAGTGCCGCCACACCAGCGCCCATCAACCACAATACGATACGACGCAGCACAGCTAGCTGTACTTCTGCATTTTGTCATCTATCGTGGAGCCGTCAACTGCATCGGAGATTTTGACGTATGTAACCGCCCGCTGCACACCGGCCTCGAAGCAAGCGTTATGAGCAGCCCTCACTGCCGCCATGCAATCATCATACGTGCCCTGCAACACGGTTTCCATCGGCGTCACCTGATGGTGAATGCCCGTGGCCGCTATCGCTGCAATAGCAGCATCAACCACCGGGTAGGGGTCATCCGTAAGGGGTAAAACCTGTACACTGATGGTAACTGTACGATCCTGTGACATGCGGTTGCTCCTCGCGTTGGCGGGGAGCCATGTGTGTGATGCTGTTTGCCCTTGAGCCTGTGAGGGGCGCAAAATAGCGCCATGTGAGGAGATGGACTTCCTACGCCGGCATGACCCGGATCAGGTTCAAGGGTCGGCATCAGGTTGGATGCCCTCTCAGCCCGGCACTTCCGGACTCCCCTGTATATTTATGCTGTCTGGAAAGCTAATACATGTCGCAAAACCTGTCAATATCTACAATGCCCACGCTCATACTCCGTTTATGATGTGGCTCTATGACCGCTCATGCATTCGCCCTACAATCCACTTATAACCTGAACGTCACACCAGAAGAGTAAATCTATGAACAACCATGCAACTTCTGTGCGGTTGACCAACACCCTGTTCATTACACAGAGTTTATTCACGGCTGCGCAAACGGCTGTCGTCACACTGCTCACCGTGATTGCAGTGCAACTGAGCGGGCGCGAAAGCCTTGCCGGGGTACCCACCACAGTCGCCACACTGTCACAGGCAGCCGCTGCCCTGCCCATCGGCATTCTCATGGGCCGCTTCGGGCGGCGGTTGGGCCTCTCTGCCAGCTATGGCGGCAGTGCGCTGGGCGCCGTTGTGGGCATCATAGCGATTTTGCAGGGCAGCTTCATGCTACTCATCGTGAGCGTGATGATTATCGGGGTGGGGCGTGCCGGTGCAGAGCAAAGCCGTTATGCCGCCGGGGACATCTTCCCGGATGGTATGCGTGCGCAGATGATTGGCCGGGTAGTCTTTGCCGGGACAGTAGGTGCCATCTTCAGCATCGGTCTGTTCGCCCTCAACTCGCACCTCGCAGCAACATCAACCATGAACACCAGTGCGGGCCTGTGGACGCTGGCCGCTATCGTATACGCATTCAGCGCGGTCATTATCTTTTTCTTTCTACGACCGGAACCGATGACCATTGCCGCACAGATCAACCGGGAGGAAACAGAAAACAGAACAGCAGCACAAACCACCGATGAACCCGACCGGACAGTACGCGAGCTACTACAACTCCCGTCAGTACGACTGGCAATCATAGCAATGCTCATCAGCCAGACGACAATGGTCGCCCTGATGGTAATGACCCCGCTTCACATGGCACACCACAACTACGGCGACGTAAGTATCTCGATTGTACAGGTCACGCATGTACTCGGCATGTTCGGCCTCTCCAGCCTCACAGGGTATCTGATTGACCGCTACGGCGAGGTCAACACCATGATTGCCGGGGCGCTCACATTAATTGTATCCGCGATTGTCGCGCCCCTGTCTGCACGAATGCCATTCCTGCTGGTCGGGTTGTTCCTGCTTGGCCTTGGCTGGAACTTCGGGTACATTGCCGGGTCTTCGATGCTATCGAAGGCGCTGCGGGGTGCCGGGCGCAGCCGTATGCAGGGCCTGAGCGATATGTTTGTGGCCGGTGCCGCCGCCTTCGGGAGTTTGTTCGCTGGCCCCGTTTATGGCTACGGCGGGTACGTCGCCGTAGCGGGGATGGTAATCGTGCTGTCAATGCTGCTGGGCTATGTCATCTTCCTGCTGGGCGGGCGGGCGCAGCGGGTAGTTGCCGCACCCGCTTCATAATGCCACGCAGACTGCTGGCATTTTAAGGACATCCCGCACATAATAGGCACACAGAGAGTCAACTGGTTTTGAGGTCAACCGCGATGAAATCGCTGCGTTACTGGTTTACTGGTATTTGCCTGATGTTCCTTACGTCCACTGTGCTGGCCCAGCCCACACAGATCACGCTCACACAATCTGTGGTCATGTACCCGGAGCGCTACGCCGTTTCCATGCCCGATGGCTGGAATGTCACCTACCGTAAAGCATTCGGCAAAACCGAACTCACCAACGGCGAGATGATAATCGGCCTGTACACCGAAGAAGGTGTACTCAGTCGCCTGATGCAAATCGACGAAACACTGACCACCTCCGAACTCCTGCTGGCCCTCTACCCGAACTTTGTCGAAATCGACATCCCGGAAGGCGACCTGCTACCCTATAACTTCAACGGCAACGGTGCCACCATCTACAACAAACTGGATAACCGCTTCGTAGCCCTGATGCAACTGGAAGATGCATCATTCGTCTTCGCAGACGCCGCCTCTGTAACCGGCGAAGACTTCACAAAACCTCAGTTCGATACAGTCCTCGCCGTGCTGGGCAGTGTAACCGCCGGTGCAAACGTCATCGAACTGCGCGACCCGAACATGGCCGCCGCCGGAGAACCGTGCTGGATTCGCCCACCAGAAGATGCCGGGATGAATGTCTTCCTGCGGGTAGGGCCGGGGTTCAGCCGCCCGGTTATCACCCACCTTGAACAGGGAGACTACCACGTACATGGCCGCACCCGCATGAGGGACGGCACCGTCTGGTTCAAGCTCGACCCCTTCGCCGCCGCCCCCACCCGTGACGCCAACGAAGTGTGGGTAGAAGCCGCCGATGTACTCAAAACCGGCGACTGTGACCTCGTTGCCGACACCACCCCGCCGCCAGTCATCGTCAGTGGCAACCGCCCCTCCGTCCCGGTTATCCCCGGTGCCGATGGCCGCCTACTACTGGAAAATCTACAGGGCGTACCCCCACCAGAAAATTCGCTGATCCCGCTCAATGGCACCTACACACTCATCTACGGCACACAGGGCGCCGCCTCCTGCATCGACGACATCAACTCGCAGCGCAGCTTCGAAGCCGACCGCGAACTCTTCGGGCTGGCTCCAGTCACCAGTGCCCTCTTCGTCAAGCGAGATGGCTCTGCATTTGTGTTTGCGGGGATCGGTTTCCAGCGCGATGACCAGGGGGTCTATGTGGGCACACTCGTCTTTGATAGTGGCATGGTGGAGTTCTTCCGGGTACGCCCCACCCAGAAAGGCCGCATGGAGGGGTACCGAACCCAGAACATGGGCTATGGCCTTGGCGAAGGTTCTTGCAGCGTGAGCGTGCCAATCATCATCACGCAATAGCCAGCCACTACAGTTCCATAACCATTTCCATACGCTTGAAGTCTACAACGTAGCCCAGCGCCACATACGCCCGCCACACCGGGTGATCTGCCGGGACGTTCTCAACTTTCGTATCCCGGTTCGGGTACAGCTCATGCATATAATACAGCAGCGCACTCATCAATTCGTCATAGTGCGTCTCTGTCGCCTGCAACACCACATGCTGTATCTGGAATCGTGTACACATAAACACCACCCATCCAGAACCCTTATCGCCCATGCGGATTGTAATGCCTTTGAGCTTCCCGGTATTCAACAACGACGGCGTATCCTCCACCCACGACGCACCCGGATCACGCCGAGCCAGACAGTCGTAGATTTTCTGGTCGTTCAACTCACGCAGTTCATGAACCAGCGGATGCGTACCCTCTGCATGTGGCTTTGGTGGTCTGCGGATAACGAGCAGTTCACGCGAGGGCTGGAAACCATACTTCACAAACATATTGCGGGCCGGTTCATTACCCACAATCACTTCCAGTTGTATCCACTTCGCGTTGCACTGGCGTGCATTCTCAATCAAATTGGTCATCAAAAAACTACCAATTCGACGCTCACGCTGGTTCGGCACCACCCCCAGTCGGGTAATCCAAGCATTGTGGCCGCGCACCCCCAGCATCCCAATGCCAATCGGTTCACCGTCTTCACTGGTCGTCACAATGGAGTGTTCCAGATCAATATCGTAATGCGCCACATACTGGCGCATCCGCTTGCCATTCATCGGCATGGGCACAATGTAGTCAATGCGCGTCTGATTATAGATTTCTGCCAGTTCATTAAAGTCATACCGACTGCACGGAACCGCTATATTCTTTGGAGCGGGCACCGTGCTAGCTCCCCGGCTGGCTATCGGTCTCTGGGGTATCCACCGGCTTCATAAACGAACGCACCTGGTCAACAAATGTCCGCGTGTCAATCGGCTTGGTAATGACCCCATCACACCCATAAGCACGCGCCATCTCGATTGCAGTTTCAGGGGGGTAGGCCGTAAATGCAATCACCGGCACATCAGCCATATGCGCTTCCTGGTGCAGCAATGCCACCACCGTCTGACCATCAAGGTCAGGCAGGCCGAGGTCAACCAGTACAATATCCGCCGCCTGTTCCGACGCCGTATCCAGCCCCGTCTCACCATCTTCTGCAATATGCACTTCAAAATCTGCACCACGCAGCAGCTTACTGGCAAGGCGGGCGCTATTCGGATTATCTTCTATGATAATGACTGTGGATGGCATACAGCATCTACTCGGTGTAACTGGCTAAAAACTGGCTGACGGTCGTCAGCAGTTCGTTACGGGTAATCGGCTTGGGCAGGTAGCCGTCCATGCCACTCTCAAGGAACCGTTCCCGGTCGCCGTGCATCGCATTGGCCGTCAGCGCCACAACCGGTATCCATGACGTTTCTTCAGAGCCACGCAACCGCTGGCACACCTCAATACCGTCCATGTCCGGCAGGTTAATATCCAGCAAAATAAGGTTCGGGCGCTCCTGCGCCGCCATCTCAATGCCAGCCTTACCGGTCATCGCCTCAACAACATCATACCCGCCCATCTTCAGCATTTTACGTACCAGCCGCATGTTATGCGGGTTATCCTCTATGTATAGAACTTTTGACATTTGCCTTACTTCCTGACTTCCAGTTTTTTGGGTGATGAGCATCTGACAGGGAACAATGCTTACGTTAAGTTAACTTTTCCTCAATTATAGACAGAAACTTGCCACGGTCAAGTGACGCTTTCTGATAGATCGTTTCAATATCAGCCGGCATCCGCATCATATCCTCGGCAGAAACCTCCCGCCCCGTCAGGATAACAACCGGAATGTGGTTCAGCGTCGTATCATTCGACAGTTTCTCCGCAATCGTAAAGCCATCCATATCCGCCAGTTCCAGCTCCATAATAATCAGGTCTGGCTGGTGCTCATGCACAGCCTTCAAACCAGCACGTCCGCCCTTTGCCGGGTAAACCGCAAACTTACCGGTCGCTTCCAGCACCTTCTGAATAACTTCCACATCATCGTCCTTACTATCAATCATAACAACAATGTGCATATTTTCAGGGGCAGCATCCAGCACAGCAGCTTTCGCCTTCTTTGTCTTCTGCAACAACATCGGCTTTGGCTGCGTACCGCTAATGGGCTTATCGCCGAGTGTCTCCACAATATGATCGACCAGATCACGACGGCTAAAATCCCCCTTCACCCATAAAGACTCAGACTTATCCAGCAGCGTCCTATCCTCAATCTCGCTCAGCGTCTTCGCACTCACCACCACCACCGGAATATCTGCCGTTTCCGGGTTCCCCTTAATATTCTTCAGCAACCCGAACCCATCCATATCCGGCATCATCAGGTCACTCACAATCAAGTCCGGCTTACGGTCGCGCACCACTTCCAGCGCCTCCACCCCGGATTTTGCCTCCAGCATACGATACTGCTTATAACGTCGCAGCAGTTTGCGCATCAGGCGGCGGTCGTTATTATTGTCATCCACCACCAGCACCGTTGTCACCTTCTCATCAAGGCTTTCCAGCGCCGCCGCCAGATTACCATTCGTCTTTGTTTCATCCTCAGATTGCAGGTTCACCACATACTGATTACCCAGAAT
>JBCCQC010000135.1:0-8915 GCA_039024535.1 Chloroflexota bacterium | reverse complement strand
TATCCTCGTTTTTGGATACATTCTACACTTCTTCGAAAACTAAATTGGTCATGCACTACCACCCAATCATGGGTTGGTGCCCAATTCAGAGAGACATTGATAATGCCTGCTGGTGATAAAAAAACCTGTTTGTGCAATACATGGAACTGATCTGTTTCAAAGTCATACATACGAATTTCGTATGAGACTGGACTGGTTTTAGCTATATAAGTCAGGGTGTCCCGCTCCACCCAATAGAGTTGCATAATGTGTTCAAGGTTTCGAGAAGGAAGGTTCATCTCTGGCGCATTGACCCTGGAAAGTTCTGTATCACAAATGATTTTAGTCTTCTCGAGTGTCTCGAAAGATAGAATGTTGAAGCAATCAACTATGATCTCGTTTAATGGAACAGATGACACTGTGGCAATCTGTTTGCCAGTCGGAGACCATGCCGCGAGATGGGATTTGCTGTTTTCCACGATGGGAACTAATTCCTGTGTTGTTGTATTGAGGACTGAAACAAAATGGGCATCCAATATACCATTCGCATGAGCCACAATGAGATGTGTGCTGTCAGGTGACCATGAAGCATCGTAGATTGGCCCAAAGTCGGGAAAGTTTCTTTTTATATCGCTGTTGCGATACTGAACAATAAATTCATTACCCACACCCCAGATAGTACTCTCATCAGGAGCCATATACGGTGGCGAAACAGACAACCCCCATTTTCTGAATTCCGGGATCGATATCATGTGGCGGGTTTCAGAATCAAGCCAGAAATCTGTCGGGGCTGTGTTGTATCTATCGCCCAGGTAAGTTATTTGCAGATAGTGCCCGTCAGGATTCCACTTCACATTATTGACAAAGCGATCTGACTGCACATTGGTTGGCGTGAACAAATGTCTGGATTCATCTGCATTCACGTCGTAAACATATACTGAAAGCACATCTGGATAAGTTTCCTCAAGAAAATAACTCAACTGAGGAGGTGCTTTGGTGTCAACTACTCTGAATGGTATTACAAATATTGCAATAATTAACCAGAATAGCACTATCAGCATAGAGGCGACGCGCAAAAACAACATAGTATCCTCCTGCATTCAGTAGAGAAGGATAATGTTTATGGTAGAACATTTTCCCTTCGGCTTACCTACGAGTGGCCTACTCCGTCAGCGTGACCGTCCATTCCGTGATATTCAGAATCACGCCGCCGTCCTTCACGAACAGCGCCGGTACCACCGGATCAGTAATCGCCACACTGCCACGTGGGCTCACCTCTGGCCCGATTTCCTCATCATTGTAGAACACGCGAATACTACCCGTGTCGGTACGTTCAAGGCGTACCCGCACAATCACCGCGTTCACGCTCCGCTGGAGTTCGATTTCCACGTTGCCCTGCTCCCGCGTGCCGATGTTCAATACACCCGGCTGCACCACATCTACATGCAGGCCCGCGCCGTCTGTGAGTGTGGCTGTGCTGCCTGCCGGGACGAGTGCCCCGCCGAAAAACACGCCCTCGCCACCCAGCAGGCCGGGGTTAAACGTTGCCAGCGCCATTTCCGCTTCCATCGCAACCACCCGTGCCGCTGCATCCGGGCCATAATACGTCTCGAAAATGTCCAGCGGTGGGATGAGCGCGTAAATTTCCTCTGCGGTATCGGTGCCGATGCCCAGCCGCCAGAAATCCGTTTCGAATGAGAGGCGCTGTGTATCCCAGTAAATAGCGTCCGGGTTTTCACGCGGGATGCGCTCCAGCACCGGCAGCAGGTCAATCTCACCACTCAGCCCGTCGTCGGGGATGCCGGGGGTAAACGTGGCGGTGGGCAGGGGCGTTTCCGTCGGCAGGTCAGTGGGTGTTTCGGTCGGGGTGGCGGTGTCCGTTGCTGTCTCCGCCGGGGTATCCGTTTCCGTCGGAGCCGGGGTATCGGTTGCGGGTTCGGTTTCCGTCGGAGCCGTCGTTACATCTTCAGTTTCTACAGCGGCCATCGGAGCCTCGTCAGTGGCATCTTCCGTGGCAGCAGCGCCAGCGGCAACCTGTGTTACCTCACCCTGCACGGCAGGCGGCGGAGCCGCATCCCCGCCCTGTGAGTTCAGCGCAGTGACGACGACCACAGCGGCCCCGGCCAGTGCTGCCAGCACCACCAGAATCACTACCGTGCGGGACATGCCCCCGCGCCGCCGGGAACGCCCGGCATCGTCGTTCGGCTGCTCGAAGTTATCCCACGCCTGTTCTTCGGCCTCGGCTTCATTTGCCAGCACGGTAACTGTTTCCGGCTCATCGTCCAGCACGGCCACCGCGTCTTCTTCCAGAACACGCGGCTGTGGGTCGTCCGTGGGCGGGGCAGGGAACTCGGTTGTGCGCTCGATCAGGTCGAACCAGTGGCGGTAGAGCGGGTAGGCCGGGTGCCGGTCAATGAACATGGCCCGGAACTGCTCGCTCATCTCGGCCATTTTCGCACTGCGGCGTTTTTCCTCATCCCCGACGATGGCCGCGAACGTTTCGTAGGTGTCGCGCCACAGCTTGAGCGTAGCCGTGTATTCGTCACCCACAGTTGCCGCCGTCACATCTACCATACGTTGATGCATGGCTGCAATTTCGAGTTCGGGGCTGTCCGGTTTTGCGTCCACGGCCTGCGTCAGGTTCTGCCGGATGGTGTGCAGGTCGGCGGCGGTGACGTGCAGTTCTTCCAGCCATGCGTGGTAGCCACCGAGGTCAATATTGGCCGTTTTTTCCGTTTCCTGGACGGCCTTCATTGCGTTTTCCAGCTTCATCCCCGCCGTGCGGAACTCCGCGTTAGACCAGTCCGGGAGCGCGTTTTCCACTTCGCGCAGGCTGCGTGTGGCCTCGCTGAACACCTTCGCAAAGTCGTGCTTTTCGAATTCGCGGCGGTACTCGTCCAGCTTTGGGATAGCGTCACGGTTGTTAATCTGATTGAACTCATCCGCGACAGCCAGCAGCGCCTCACGCCGTTGCACAAAACTGCGCAGCGTTTGCACGGCAATGTGTGATGTACCGTGTGGCTCCAGCGTGCGGACGGCAGCGGCCTCCCAGAACTCCACATCTTCAAAAACGCCATCGTGCGCGTCAATCACGCCCTGCAACACGTAATCCACAAACAGAATGCGCAATGCCGCACTGCTATGCAGCGCATATGTTTCTACCAGGCCCTTGCCCATCGCCTTAAGGTACGTTTCGCGGGTGGGCATCTGCTTGTTGAACCGTTCGCGGACGATGTTTTCCTCGTCGGTGTACAGGTCGTTGACGGTTTCTAATACCTGTTCGGTGCGCTCGATGCTGAGTGCGCCGTTGCGGTCAATCCATGTGCGCAGCGTAACCACCGTGTCTTTAAAGCGGCTGACGACAAAGTTGTGAATCTCGGACTTTGCGATCTGTTCCGCATGCAGGGCCAGCCGTTCCGCGTCCGCGAGGTTGCCCCGGTCAAAGGCGGCCCAGCCATCGGCCAGCGCACGGCCCAGCCCGCCACTCAGCGCGTGCCGCTCGATGTAGTCTGCGTTTTTGATGACCGAGCGCAGTTGATTGAACCAGCCAGAAAGCGTGGGGCTGATGGTTCCCACAGCGTTAGCGGCGGTGTTGAGCGCAGTGCGGGTGCCCACCTGATTGCCGGAGAGCGCAAGGTTGTCATACGTCGCCCACTGTTCGCCAGCAGTTTCGATGCCCTCTAACATCCCGTTCAGCATGTCGTCAAACAGGCGCTCGGTGTACGGCTTCAGTTGATCGCGGGAGCGACGGAGCCAGATTTCAAGGTCGGAGGCATCGGCCACGGGCACATACGTCTGGTAGGATTCCAGCAGGCGGTACAGGTTATTCAGCAGGTCGGCCACGGCATCCCATGCCGGGTTGGTCGGGTCAATTTCACGGCTGCTATCCAGCGCGGCCATTGCTTCACGCGGAGTCCGCGCGGCCTGCTTGCCAATGACGTGCATATCGTCG
The DNA here is from genome assembly GCA_039024535.1 of Chloroflexota bacterium. Lineage (GTDB taxonomy): Bacteria > Chloroflexota > Anaerolineae > Aggregatilineales > Phototrophicaceae > DAOTTY01. The sequence goes on along the minus strand of JBCCQC010000135.1, from coordinate 4,984 downwards.
GCCATCATCATGGCGGCGTTGCGTGCCCGCTCCAGCGACGACAAGGGCAGGCGGCGTTCCCCCCAGCCAATGTTCACAGCCTCCATAAGGGTTGTCATGGCTGTCAACCGATCCACCACGCCGCGATACACATCCCGCAGCGCAATCAGGCTAACCGGCTCATCATTCACCATCGTGTCCAGCATTCGGTTGATCTCGTCCAGCAGTTCGCGCTGTTCAGTCAGGCGCACGCCGTCCGTACCATCCAGTGACGCCAGCGCCTCGCCCAGCCGGAACAGGTTCGGGCGCAGCAAAATCACCTGCTCTTGCAGGTGGGATGTGACGCGCTCTGCCAGGCGCATGTGAATGCGATGTACTGCCGGATCGGGGGCGTCGGCAGTGGTCAGCAGTTTCGCAGCCGGTGCCCATTCCCGTTCAAACACGAGATCAACGGCCTGCCTGACAGCAACAGTAGCCTGCACGTCCTCATCCTCCAGCAGCAGCACCGTCCAGTCGTACAGCAGGCGCGTTACCGTCTCCAGTTCCCCGCGAGATTGGCCGCGTAGTTCACTCAAAATATCGGCAGCGCCCCGCCAGTTTTCACTATCCAGATAAATTTTCACAGCGTCCAGGTCAGAGGCAATACGCAGGTCGTTCAGGCGGTTTTCGATTTCGTCCGCAATCTGCCGTGACTCCGGGAAGCCGGGATCCATGTTGATGGCCGGTTGCAGAATGCGCTGGAGTTCGATGAGTTCGTCTTTGCTCAGGCTGCGGCGCATCCGGTCATTCACCCGGGAGAGAATGCCGTTGCGGTCGCCTTCGTAGCTGCGCCGGATGTTCGCCAGACTGCGTTTGAGTTCGTCAATGGAGCCATAGCGCAGTTTCGGGTTCGGGTGCAACGCGGTGCTCACGGCACGGGCCATCTCTGCCGGCACGCGCTCGGCATCGTCGCCAAAGTTCACGGTAAACGCTACATCTGCATCGCGGGGCACCTCGGCACGTCCGCCGCCTGTCAGAATGAAATAGAGCAGTTCGCCGGTCTGGTACACATCACTGAGTTTACTCACGCCCTGCTGCGCGGTTTCGCCGCCTTCCAGGAATACCGCGTTGCCCCAGTCAATTACCTTGAGGCTGTACGTGTCGCGGTTCCAGAACAAATGCTTGGCGTCCACATCATTGTAAATAATATCGCGCCCGTGGGCTTTTTTGAGCAAATCCAGCAGATGGTCAATAATTACCAGCGTTTCTAGCAGCGCCATGCGCTCGCCCTGCTCATTGAGCGACAGCACCATGTCTTCTACAATCTCGCCGGTGCCGCGCTCCATGACGATGTACTGATGCGACACGCCACCCGCCATAAAATGCCCCTCACCAACGAGTTCCGTCAGCACAGGGTGCCCCGCCAGCCGCTTGAGCGCATCACGCTCGTTGAGAATGCTCACTTCCTGGCCACCACGGATGGGCGGGGCGTCGTTGGGGGCGGGCCGCTTGATGACCACGGGGCGCTCGTTGTCCTGCGTGTCGTAGGCACGGAGCGTTTCGCCACTGCGTCCGCGTGGGTAGATGTAGTCGTAACGGTAGCGCCCGTCAAATAGCCCCTCAGCCATAGGAAGTTTTCCTGTAATGTGTGAAATACCGGCAAAGTCGGTCACTGCGCGTGGCGATGATGTGTGAGCAGTTTCCCCGGAACGCAGCACACTGAATTTTACGTTTTTAGGACATTATCGCAAGTCGAATAGCCGGACTCATTTGGGATAAATCGAACGGGGGTACCGATGGTATCATGGTAATAACAACTGGCAGAACACAGGCAAATCACCATGCTGAGGCGAATGAAACTGGAAAACTTCCGTAGCTGGCGCGAACTGGATATCGAACTCGCGCCGATGACGGTGCTGTTTGGCGCGAACAACTCCGGGAAATCAAATATTCTGAGTGCGCTGCTGTTGCTGAAGCAAAGCCAACCGCATCCCGAACCGATTAATCTGGGTGGTGATCGTCAGGACTATGTTGATTTTGGAAGCTACAGTGATCTCGTACACCAACGCGATCCTTTAGAGAAGGTAACTGTTTCAATATCGTGGGACTCCATAGAGGTAACAGACAATGATTCAGCCGATCATTTGGATTTTGGTGTGAGGTGGGGATTGCGTGCAACGGAGGTTATTGTCGAAAAGATTCAGTATGCTGATAATCAGAGCCATTTAGATATTTCATTGAGAGATGGGTCATATACTTCGGGTACAAGGTCAAATCCCGATAAAAATATTGTCAGACTGGATAAGTTCTACAAGTTTGACTATCCTGATTTTTCCATGCACCCTACATCCACTCTTTATGCCTTTAAAGATTGGTATATTCTAAATTTCGAAAAATTGATGGAAAGCATTTCTTATCTTGGCCCGCTTAGAGCCAACCCGAACCGGACATACATCTGGCGAAATGTTTCACCGAGAGAAATAGATGCGGTTGGCGAAAGTACCATGCAAGCAATTATGGCCTCAATTCGAGAAGATACCAATCACATTGAGGATGCGAGTCCCGCAGAAAGTCTGATTGGGCAAGTAACACGTGGGCTAAAGATGATGGGGCTTGTTGAAGGTATTAGCTTCAGAATGATCGGTGAAACTGTATTCATGCCAGAGGTACAGGTTAACAAAGAGGGAGAGTATATTGCACTCACAGACGTGGGATTCGGAATCTCGCAGGTGTTGCCGATCATTACGCTACTGTACTTCGCAGAACCCGGTTCTATCCTCCTGCTGGAACAGCCCGAACTGCACCTGCACCCACACGCGCAGTCTGTGCTGGCAGACCTGATGCTGGAAGTGGCCGAAAAACGCAACCTGCAACTCATTGTAGAAAGCCACAGCGAACACCTGCTGCGCCGCCTGCAACGCCGCATTGCCGAAGCCGACTACGCGTTCGCCACGCCGGAAAACGTTCGGGCGTACTTCTGCAAATCCACAACAGATGGCTCACAGATTGAGCAGGTGAAGGTCAATCACTACGGGGAAATTGAGAACTGGCCGGATGGCTTCTTTGGTGACCTGAGCGCAGATATTGAGGCCATTATGCGGGCGGGGATCGACAAACGTAAACAAGAACTGGCAGATGGTTGACTTTGTCGTCGATACGAATGTGCTCGCATTTGTAGACGAACCGCGTGAGGATATGACAGAGGAAGAAATCCCGTGCGTGGAGGCCTGCCTGGAATGGCTGACCGGTTTCGACATGGCAGGGCCAGATCGTGTCGTCATTGACCACGACTACAGAATTCTGACGGAGTACCGCACCTACACAAACAGAAGACCGGGTGGCTTCGCCCACAATTGGCTGAACCAGCTTATGTCAAATTTTGGAACAAGCATTGACCCCGTTGCCATACAGTTCGACGATAACGGTTACGCGATTCTGCCAGATTCTCTCCCCTTCGATGACATGGCAGACCGTAAGTTCATCGCCGTCACACTCAAGCACAGTCCCATGCCTTCGATCATCAATGCGACGGATACAGACTGGTCAAAGCAAAAAGCCATGCTGGAAGCCAACGGTATTGATGTGGTCGAACTATGCCCGGATTACATCGCAGAGAAGTTAGCGGGCAAATCTTAATTCCCACCTCGAAAGGCCATTTTCAATGCACCTCACGCTCATTCGCAACGCCACCCTGATTCTAGAATACGCCGGTAAACGCCTGCTGATCGACCCATTTTTTGCGCCGAAGCACGCGCTACCCTCATTCGCGGGCGTCTCAAAGAACCCGACCGCAGACCTGCCCATGACTATTGACGCAATCACTGCCGGGACGGATGCCGCGTTTGTCACGCATACCCACGGCGACCACTTCGGGCCGGTGGCACAGGAAAAGCTGGACAAAACACTGCCGCTGTTCTGCCAGCCCGTGAACACAGATGCCATCCGGGAAGCTGGATTTACCGCCGTGGTGCCGATTGACACGGAAACCATATGGGAGGGCATGACCATCACGCGCACAGGCGGCCATCACGGGCGCGGCGGCGTGACGGAGATAATGGGGCCGGTGAGCGGGTTTGTTCTCCGTGCAGAGGGTGAAGCCACCCTGTACATCGTCGGGGATAGTGTGCTGGTAGATGAGGTGCGTGACGCGATCCGCACATACAATCCAGACATCATCGTGACAAACTCCGGCGGGGCCATGTGGGATGACCCGGACAACCCCAGCGAACGCACAACTATCCTGATGGACGCTGCCGAAACGGTGCAGGTCGCGCAGCTTGCCCCGGCCTCACGGATTATCACTGTTCATCTGGAGGCGCTGGATCACTGTACAGTGACGCGAACAGACCTGCGCACAGCGGCAGATGCCGCCGGTATTCCAGCAGAGCGGGTGTTTATCCCGGCGGATGGTGAAAGGGTGCCACTTTAAAATTTTGGCAAATCACAATTTTGCTTATAATAGGGGCTATTGAGGCGTCCACCAGCACAGAGAGATGGCAACATGCAGGCGACACTGAAAACAATCACTTTCCCCAACAACAACCGGGCACAAATGCTGGAAGCCCCCCCCTATGCCGACGCAAGCGAGGTAATGGGGGCACTGGGGTTCACGCAGCCCACACCTGCTATCTTCATCTCTGGCGGGGCGTCTGCCATGAGTGACGAAGAAATGGCAAAGACTCACGCACTCATCGAAGATGGTATTGCGCGGTTTGCCGCAGACCACCGCATCGTCGTGATTGACGGCGGTACCGATACCGGCATTATGCAGATGATGGGCAGGGCACGCAAAACCTACCACTATCGTTTCCCGCTGATTGGCTGCGCCCCGGCTGGCAAGGTGACGTACCCCGGCAAAGCTGATACAGACGCCACCACTACCCTCGAACCGAACCACTCGCATTTCGTGCTGATTGATGGCGATTACTGGGGTGGGGAAAGCGACATGATCGTTGGCCTTACGCGGTCGTTTACACATGGCGTTCTGCCAGCCTGCGGCATCCTGATTAACGGGGGGAAGATCTCG
>JBCCQC010000134.1:0-8966 GCA_039024535.1 Chloroflexota bacterium | reverse complement strand
GGCATGGCGGGTTGTGGTTGTCGCCAGCGGGGGGCGGCAATTCATTAGCAAAGTGCCCCATGATATACCCGGCACGCTGCTGCATCACGATCTGTGCGGTGGCACTCAGCAGATCACTTTCCGGGCAGGGGGATTGCGTGATGATATTGCTGGTTCCCAGCAGGCCTGTCTTTTTCAACGTGGCATTCATCATTGGAACACCTTCCAGATACCGGCTCGTGTTTCCATTGTGCGCAGGCTGTGTTCAATCTGCTGGCGATCATCCTGTGACATGGCTACGGACACATAGCGACGGATGACAGGTGTGAGAGATTCAACAGCGTGCGGGTGGATGCAGAATTGCTGAACATGGAGTGCATTTGCAAGGGCTGGTATGTCTTTAAAGTCTGCATCATGCAGGGTGTCGTGGTAGATTTCGATGGCTCGCTGGCTGAGACTGAGCGGCCATGACTTTTCGGTGTAGCTGGCATAATCTACAAACGATTTGATCGGGCTTTCCCGCCATAGTTCCACCGTGATGCGCTCACGGGCGTCTTCTGGTAGCTGTGCCGTTACCAGCGGAAGGTGACTGCGGTCAGCTTCTGTTGCCAGGCAATGCTCCGCGAGGGCCTGTGCCCATGCTGCGCCGCCGTATGCGTTTACGGCACGCGCCCATGACCGGACAAACACACTGGAAGCCTGTGCCCCGAGCGCCACCAGTTCGCGGGGAGGGTGCCCCAGCCAATCTGTCCAGGTGGCTGGCGGGACGCACCGCATCGCAAATTCCAGCAGCCTTGACTGTGGCTGGCGATAGCTGCTGTACCCGCTGCGATCCATCGTGTCTCGTTGCATCGCGGCATCCAGCGTATCGATCTGCTGCCAGCGCAGGTGCAGGGTTCCATCGGCGGCGGTCTCCAGCCATACCCGGTTCCGCAGGCGGTTTATCATACGCTGCACATAGGCAGAGGATGGCAAACAGCGCAGGACATCGGCGGCGGACTGGTTCAGGTCGGGGTTGTCTTCGTCCAGCAGTGCTTCGAGGAACGGTTCATCTTCGGGGAAGACCGTGCCGTGCCCCATCCAGTCTACAAATTTACTCAGGCGGTGCTCCCCTACAGTGCTGCGCTGTGCAATCAGAAATTCACGGGCGCGGTGCGGTTGCGCTGACCGCAGCAGCCTAAACAGCATGTCCTGCAAGGGGTCTGACGCGCTGCGCCACAGTTTTTCGAAGTCGTGTTGCCAGTTGACGAACTTCCAGCGCTTGCGTTGCTGTGCCAGCCAGCGGCCACGCTCCCCGATAATCTGCAATGTGGCCGGGTGAATGCTGATGTTACTCTGTGCGGCAAGTTGTTCCATTAACGGGAGCAGCAGCTTTTCTGGCACGCGGACATCTTGTGCTGCTGCCCCGTTCATCCAGTCTGTCAGCAGTTCCGGGGCTACTTTCTCATCCAGAATAAGCTGGAGATAGTCCGTTGCCTGTGGGCTGCATACCGGGAGTGTTTCTTTAGCGGCGGGCGCGGGTAGTTTGCGGGTGTAGTCGTCCACACGCACCCGGCCCACATTCCGGTAGATAACGAGTGCAGCCGCCTCTGCAAGTAGTGCCTGTTCTTCGTCAGCAGTGTCAAGCTGTGCCAGCAGGTCATCAAGGGTGGTGTTGCCGCTGCCGCCCATATAGGGACGGTTACGTGTGCCCACCAGTGACGAACTGACCAGCCGGTTCCATTTATCCGTCATGGCAAAATGCCTCCCACATATCACGGCGGCGCTTGAGCACCCCGGTAAACGACTCTACGGCCCGGTTAAAGGTGGACGGAATGTGGCCTTTGCCATCGCGGTGCGGGAAAATGCCTGCAACGGATGACAGCACATCCGGGTGGCAGACGTATGCCGCTTCAACCAGTACAGAACTGACGATATATATCTGCTGGTCATTTTTCGTCAGATCTGCCAGAAAGCGCAGGGCCGCTATGCTGAAGTTGTGCGACCAGTTATGGCGACAGACCAGCGGCAGGTAGGCGTTGCGCTTTTTGCTGGCAAAGGCCGTGACTACCATTGCTTCAACATCAGCCGCAGGGAAATGTGATGCCAGCGTGTAGACCGATGGCCCGACCAGCAGGCGGCGGTTCATTGTCATGTTGAGCAGCGCGTGTTGCAAGCGCAGTTCCAGCGCTATTGCCATCCAGTCTGTGCGCCCATAGTGGATGGCGGCCTGTTCCCAGCCGAAGAACAACGTGTACATCACCTTTTTATCAGAGGTGTTTACCGCCAGCGTCATCAGGGTGCGGGCATCGGCCCCGGTTAGCTGTTCCCAGTATGCCAGCGGAATGGCGGATATGATATTGGTGAACCACTTCGTCTGTTCATCCAGTGCCCGGTCAAAGGGGCGGCGCAGGCCATCGCGCTCCATCTCGCGGCCAGGCGATGTGTAAAACTGCACATCCAGCGGCTTTTTGTTGTGTGCTGGATTGATTGTCACACGGTTTTTTGCGTAATCAATCATCCGGGCGACATAATGCGAGTCGGTCAGCATTGCCAGTAAGCTGGCCGCAGCCCCGTTGACCTGTTTGCTTTTGTCTTTGAGCAGGGTTTCCAGCGTGTCTTCATCGTTTATGCTCAGGTTTACGGCCAGTACGCCTACCAGTGCAGCGCGGTCACTGGCATCAAACGAGTGGATGTGCTGCATCAGCGACGCTCTGGCGGCAGTTGCATCCTGTTCGCGCCGGGTGCGTAGTGTTTTCAGGCGGGTTTCCAGTGGTAGGCCCTCTGCGAACCAGTCGCTTTCTGTTTTGGTGGTAAAGATGGGTTGCCATGCCGGTTGGAACTGTGCGAGCCACGCACCACGCCTGCCGGTGATGTTGCAAAGTGCAGCAGAGAGTTCGGGTTTTGAACGCATATTTTCCAGCAGGGCCGGGATGTATTTTTCCATGATGCGCTGGCCGCTGTGATTGCACAGGTGTACCCACTCCTCCATTAACCGGAAGTCACGTTCCAGCAGGCGCAGGGCGAGCTGCTGTACGGCTGTGGCGGAGCACACAGGGCGTTCGTCGGCATCGGCCTGAACCGGTAATTGTGCGGTCGTTTCGCGGGCAATGTACCCGGCCATCGTCTGGAGTGTGGCGGCCCCGGCCAGCGCCAGCAGGGTCGATTCGTCGTCGCGGCCAGCGATTGCGCTATTGACACGTTTCAGTGTGCCGGTGGGGTTTGTTATGGTGATGGGGGCTTTGTCTGTGCCCACGAGTGCCGTTTTGGTCAGGTCATCCCACATGATTAATATCCTTCCTCCAGCAGCCCGAATGCCCGCCACATTTCATAGCGCAGCCCCAGCACATTCAGGAACTCAGCCGCTTCTGGCAGGGTGTTTAGCTGGTCTACAGCGGCGAAAAAACTACCCGGATACATATACAAACCCAGATTTTCAATCTCCTGCAACATGCGATGAATTTTCTTATCATTGTAGGTGCAGCCTTCTACAATCAGGCGATGCACATAGTCGATGATGACCGTACTGAAGGTTTTGCTCCAGTTGTGATGGCAATGGGTGAGCACATCCAGAATGTGCCGTGCGTCGTCGGGGGCTTCTATGACGCTGCGTATTAGCTGGTCTTCTACAGTGGAGGGGGGCAGCGCCTGTACAATATAACGACACCGGAAATAGTCAACAAGCTGGTTACTTCTGTGTTCCAGCAGCCAGTGCAGCAAAGCCTGTAGCCATTTTCTGTCGCCGTGGTGAACCGCCGCATCTATCCAGCCCTTCAGCAGCAGTTGGGTGTCGCTATCCGGGTGGGTCGTCATGTCCAGCAGCGTGGTGATGTTTGTGTTAAAGTGTGCCGTCCAGAACGCGGGGGGAACCGCTGCCAGCATTGCCCAGTACCAGTTGTCTTTTTCAAGATCCCGCGAGTGGGAGAAATATCGGTCGATGGCATCGCGGCCCATACTTTCGGTCATGAATTCGTATTTGACCACCTGTAAAGAGCCGTTTTCCCGCCACAACAGTGCCTGTTGCATACGTTCAATCATGCGCCGCACATAAGCAGACCCACTCATACACGTCAGTAGATTGGCTGCCTCGTCTGCCACCAGCACGTTGTGCCGATTTTGCAGCAGGCTTTCCAGATACGGCTCGTCGTCAAGGGATAGGCCTGTTTTGAGAGTGCGCAGCAGGGCAACGTGGACACCGTCTGACTCTTTGAACAGCCATTTTTGTAGCCAGCAGCGGGCCATCGCCGGGTGTGACTGACGCAGCAGGCGCAGTGATGGGAGCCGTGTTCTGATCGACAGATTGCGATCCATGTAGGTTTCTGGCTGTATGGCAAGGTAAACGTGAAGCCAGTCGCGGCGCTGCCGTGCCAGCCACCACCCCCGGCACCCGGCAATGGCGATCACGTTTTCCAGTAACTCGTCATCCATGACTGCCAGATTGAGCAGGCTGCCCACGTGATGCGCGGGTGCCCGATAGCCTGCGTAATTGCATAACATGATCCACTCCCGCAGCAGACTGCGATCTGCACAGTTTGCCACGTGATCGAGCATGTCGGTGGCTGCATCCGGGGCAACTTCGCGTTGCTCACAGATGGCGCGGGGCAGGGCTTCGGTAGCGTGGCCGCCGATAACCACACCAGCACGCCGCTTGAGCGAAAACGTTGCCGCGTCAATCAGTAAATCTTCTGGCGAGAGTGCTGTACCATTCACACCAGCACTGTGCAGGGTGCCACTCATCGCCTGTTGTGTCAGTTCGATGTTCATCCCACACCCTGTAACGTAATCATGCGATCATCTGCGGCAACCGTCAGGGGCAGCAGTGCCTCGCCACTCCACTCACCGAAAACCCATACCGGGTGCCCGCCACTGACGGCGAACAATTCCCACTGGCTGCGAAACGCTCTGTCCAGCGGCAGCGACTTGCGTTCAGCATCAACGACGACCCATGTGCGGCCATCCTTTGCCGGGATGACCTGCTGGCAGGCAACCGGAAACTGTGATGTCCACGGGTTTTTTGCGAGGGCGGCGGCGTAGGCATCAATGGAGGCTTTGAGGGTTTGATAACCGGGCAACACCGCAGACGGGTATGGCGCGATGCCATGATGCTGCCGGATGAGCGCCCGCAGCGGGTAGGTGCCGGGGAAGTAAACGACTTCGGCATCGAATGCCTCGCCCACGGTGTAATTGAGGTCGAACCCGGCCCCGCCGAATGCGAACTCCAGCAGCAGGGCGTTTTTGCCGGACTGTGTGCCGTGCAGCCATACCCGCCGCGTCTTCAGGCGATCCTGACCGTCGGTGATACTGCCCAGCACCAGCCAGTTGTCACGTATGCCGGGTTCATCTACGAGTTCGTTGGCCTGCATTGCCCAGCCTACTACCGTTCGCAGGTCGGATTGCATTTCCGGGGGTAGTGCATCAAACCGGCGGAACCCCTCGATAATCAGGTGCATCCGGGCCAGTTCGGATAGCATCCGCTCTACCCAGCCTTCGCCAGATGACGGAATGACTGCCAGCGCTCGCACGCGCTCTGCAAGGGCCGGGGCCTGTGCATCTACGAGGCGTTTTGCCGGGGCTTCATAAAAGGTACGTGGTTTACCCTGCACGCTTGCCAGGCCGGAACGAATCAGGTCGCGCATCCACAGGTCGAGTTCGTCAAGGCCGGCAACAATATTGGCCTGACGTTTTGCGGCACGTTTTGCCTGTGCTTCACGGTTGATGGCTTTTGGCTGTGCGGCCTTTGCCAGACGCGCACGGCGTTTGTCCATCCACTCCTGTACGTCGGTGGGGGCGGTGGCCGTTGGGATGTCTGCCGGGTTTTGTGCATGGATGAGCATGAGGCCAATTGCGTGCTTGCAGGGCAGTTTGCGGCTGCTGCAGGTGCATTTGTAAGCGGGGCTGCCGGTGATGTCTACCTGTGTGCGGTATGGATTTTTGCCAGTGCCTTTGATTTCACCCCACAGCGCGTTGCCGTCGGTGCCTGTGGCCTGCCACTTTGCGGGCATGGCGAGTTTTTTACCGTTGTTGAACGAATTTTTATCTGGCGCAATCTGTAAAACCAGATCGGTTGTCAGTACGTTGCTCATGTCGTCCTCCGTGACCCCGGCAAACAGGGCGCATTGAACTACCCGGGCTGTGTTGCAGGTCGGTTTACAATTTCTATTATGGTGCTTTTTTCGTTCTGTGACGATTAAAATCGGTCAGCGGTTCCGGTTTTATAACGCTGCTTTACCAGCGCCAGAAGCGATAGATGTACTGTAGACCTTTCTCGCTCACTTCGTGCTCCCGCTGAATAAGCCGTGTGTCGTACAGCCGTTTGAGCCGGTTGCTGGCCGTGTTCACCGCAGAATCAATGATGTCGGCAAGCTGCGGCGCTGTCATGCTGTCGTACTCGGTCAGCATATCCAGCGTTTCGCGCAGGCTGCGTTCCAGTTGGCCGATGACTTCCCACTCCCCCGCATCATCGACTGCCAGCAGTGCCAGCTTCAGGTTTCGTAGATGGATGACGGCGTTGATGTTGTGCAGTGAATCGTCCGTCAGACCCACCAGCAGCAGGGTTGTTTCGCCAAACTCGCCATTGATGATGGCCTCGTACAGTCGCACAATCGCTTCATCGGCAAACGATGCGTCAATCAACTGCCCTTCCGGGAACACCAGTACGGCTGGCTCATTTACAGGAACCTCTGCCAGTGCCCCGGCCAGTATGTTGTAGGCCTGTTCGCCTTTTTCCCGTGTGAGGAAAAACCGATCTGGCAGGTTTAACTCGGCGCTCAGGCTTGCGATCTCGTATCTCATAAGTTGTAGCTCTACTTGCTTTCACTCAGGCCAATGTGTTCATGTATATTATGTGAAAGCACATCTATAGTCTATGTCAGGTTCCAGAATGCGTCAATAGGGGTTTCACATATTTATTGTGAAAGGGCTGTTCAATTTCGTATGCTCCGGATTTGTGCGAAAACCCACCGGGCTATAGAATGAATTATACTGACCGCAACGTATGTTATCGCACGGTTTTATTAACGGAGACAATCACGATGAGTATTATTACTAACCCCGACCTGCAATGGGATGGCAAAACACCGTTCAGCAAAGAGGGGCGGCCCCTTGAAGCGCCATTGAACTGGGTCTTCAGGGCAGAAAAGGTTGAAGATGAACCCGCCCCGTACATTCATCACCGCGACAGGGGCTTTAATATTGACACGAATCACATCCGTGCGAGGCTGGTGTGGGAACAGCCGGTTACCATCCCTGCCGGGACGCATTACGCTATCGTCCACAACTTCAGTCATCTGACGTGGGGCAGTGATGATTTTACGATTGCGTGGCGCGTCGAACTGGTGGCAGCAGAGCAGACAACGAGCAGCGATGATATCTGGGTGGCACGCACCAAAGGCGACCAGTCTTTCGCCGTGCAAATGGATGTGGCAAACACGTTTGAGGGGGTTTTTCGGGTCATTTTCTGGACGAAATGGGCCGACAGTAACGGTTCCCTTGACCTGCAAAAAATCGACATCCAGCCGCAGGATTGGGGTGTGCCCACACGCCAGACGCTGACCGTTGCAGGTGGTGGTGCCACAGTGAATGAACAGGGTGGCGGGCCAACTGCCGTAGTACAAGCTACACCTTCCACAGAACCTGATACAGCGACTGAGAACCCGGCGATAGCGGTTGCGTTTGGCAAACTGGCCGCTGCGATGAATGAATGCGCTGAATTAACGCAGAAGAACACCGATGCGGCAACCGTTGCGCAGAGCTTCCGGCGGCTGGCAGGCGCGTTTAACGAAGCCGCCGATACGATTGAGCAGGGCTAGAGTGCCATTTCCAGAATGCGCGTCAGTTCATCGTCTGTCAGTTTGATGGGGTTGCCCTTCATGCTGCTGCTGCGCCCGGATTTTTCGAGAATTTGCGGGAAGTCGTCGCGTTTGACGCCGTAAGCTGAGAGTGGTTGGATGTCCAGCATGTGCGCGGTTTCCTGCACCCATGCTACGCCATCGGCGGCGGTGGCATTTTTATCCCCGGTGAGCATCTGACCCAACTCGTCAAAGCGTGGGATGGCGAAGTGATCGGGTTCACGCGCTTTGAGCACCTCTACGTTCGCCTGCATCACATGGGGCAGCAGTGCGGCGCAGATGGCCCCGTGGGGTGCGTCGTACATGCCGCCGAGTGGCCCCGCGAAGCCATGCACTGCGCCGAGTCTGGCATTCGTCAGCACAAGGCCGCCAATTAAACTCGCCAGTGCCATATCTTCACGAGCCTGCGCGTTACTGCCATCGGTGTACACCTCGCGGAGTGAACCGGCAGCGCGGGTGATGCCCTCGCGGGAGAGTCCATCGGTGAGCGGGTTTGCCAGATGCGACACATAGGGTTCAAGTACCTGTGTGAGTGCGTCCATGCCGGTGAAGGCGGTTACATGGGGGGGCACAGAGTGCGTTAGCTCCGGGTCTACGAGTGCAATATCGGGCAGCATCTTCGGGTGGCGCAGGCTCACTTTGACGTTGTGTTCCTCGGACTTGAGGACGGCGTTTTTTGCGACTTCTGCGCCGGTTCCGGCTGTGGTGGGGATGGCGATGTATGGCAGCGGGTCTACGGTGAGGGGTTGCCCTTTGCCGATGACTTCCAGATAGTCCAGCGGGTCGCCGCCGTTGGTTGCGAGGGCGGCAATGGCTTTACCGGCGTCGATGGCGCTGCCACCCCCAAACCCGAACACGACATCTACGCCATGTACACTGACGAGTTCTGCACCGTCACGGGCGTTCTGGATGGTGGGTTCTTTCGGCACAGCGAGTGTATGCACTGCCAGTCCAGCCGCCTCCAGAAGATGCAGCAGCGGGCGGGCGCGTTCTATGTTGCTGCCGGTGACGACCAGTGCCCGTGTGCCGAGTTCAGCGGCAATTGCACCGAGGCTTGCGAGTTTGCCGTTGCCGAAGATGATGCGGTTTGCGGTTACGAATTCAAAAGCCATCGTTTTTTCCCCGTGTGATACCCGGTTTTGCCAATTTTACGCGCCGCCG
>JBCCQC010000133.1:0-9050 GCA_039024535.1 Chloroflexota bacterium | reverse complement strand
GTGCTTCCACCTTCCGCTTCGATGCATCTGACCTGATGCCGGGTGCGATTGGTGCGGGTGCCTTCTGGAGTGGTATGGTTGACTATGTGAGCCAGGAAGACCTGACCGCAGAAGAAGCCGCCACACAGATTGAAGAGGTATGGGCAGAACTGAACTAGTTTTTGCCACGCACACCTAACTGACACCCCATGTCAGGACTCAGGGCGACAGTACTGTCGCCCTGATTGCTATACAGTACACTTAATGTATTTTTTCAGGAGCCTTTACACATGGAACAAATCTTTGGCGCACTTGTTGCCGTGGTTCTGGGCGTGGGCACAATGCTGCTCTACTTCTTCGGAACCAACTATGCCCTCGATAGTGCCCTGCCAGATACAATCGATGGCAGCGGCAACTTCATCAGCCGGGAAAAGCAGCGCGAATCCGTTCGCCCGTGGCTTTTCGTCGCCCCAGCCGTCATCATTCTTGCCCTGTATCTGATTTACCCGGCCGTCCAGACTGTTATCCTCAGTTTTTTCAACAATCGGGGTAATGTCTTCATTGGCTTTGAAAACTGGGTCTGGTCGTTTAACAACGATGAATTCTTGCAGTCCATTGGCAATAACCTGCAATGGTTGGTGTTCGTGCCGTTGCTCAGTACAGCGATGGGCCTGCTGATTGCCGTGCTTGCCGACCGGGTGCGCTGGGGCACGATTGCCAAATCACTGATCTTTATGCCGATGGCGATCTCATTCGTGGGTGCCAGCGTCATCTGGAAGTTCGTTTACGAGTTCCGCAGTGGCGAACAGGCACAGATTGGCCTGCTGAATGCTATCTGGGTTTCGTTTGGCGGTGAACCACAGGCATGGATTCAGGTGCCGTTCTGGAATAACTACTTCCTGATGATTATTCTCGTCTGGATTCAGACTGGTTTTGCGATGGTGTTGCTTTCGGCAGCGCTGCGTGGCGTGCCAGAAGAATCCCTCGAAGCGGCCCGCATCGACGGGGCCAACGAGATTCAGATTTTCTTCCGCATCATGATCCCGCAAATTATGACGACAATTGCTGTGGTGTGGACGACGATTACTATCACCGTACTCAAAGTATTTGACATCCCGCAGGCTATGACCGGCGGCCAGTTCGATACCCAGGTACTCGCTAACCTCATGTATGACCAGCTATTCCGTGGCGGTATTGACTATGGGCGCAGTAGTGTGACCGCAACGGTCATTATGATTGCTGTGGTGCCCATTATGGTCTGGAATATCCGTCGCTTCCAGAAGGAGGAGAAAACCCGATGAACAATAAAATGCCACTCCTGAATATGACGGTGGGCGGGTTCATCTCGCGTGCTGCCCTCATTCTGATTGTCGTGCTGTGGACGCTGCCCACATTCGGGCTGTTGATTAGCTCTGTACGTGACGCCGACCAGCTTGCCGTAAGCGGCTGGTGGACGGCCCTGACTGCAACGGAAGATAATGCACAGGGGCGCACTGGCGCGGCTGCGGACGCTGTGGAAGAAAATGGTATGTTCGTCATTGCTGGCAATGTGTTCGAAGGTGATTCTAACCAGGCCAAGACTGTTAGCAATTATGGGGGCGGTGGCATTGGCGGCGAAATTGGTGACTTCAGCGCAGGCGAAGCTATCACCATTGAGGATGTTGGTGAGTTTACGCTGCAAGCCAACGGCGATTATACGCTGGTTTCTGAAACGCCATTTGAACTGGAGCGCGGCCTGCGTTTCTTCTTTGTGGAGCAGGTGCCACCCCGCTTTACGTTTGAAAACTATGTGACTGTGGTCACGTCCGAGGGTATCGGGCAGTCGTTTATCAACACGTTTGCTGTGACCATCCCGGCTACGCTTATCCCGATTGCGATCGCGGCCTTTGCGTCCTATGCGTTTTCGTGGATGGAGTTCCCCGGTCGTCAGCTTCTGTTTGCAATTGTGGTGGGCCTGCTGGTTGTGCCATTGCAGATGTCGCTGATTCCGCTGCTGCGCCTGTATAGTAGCGTCGGAGATCTATTCGGTGTGGCGGCCAAGTCCTATCCGGGCATCTGGCTGGCGCATACCGGGTTCGGTTTGCCGCTGGCAATTTACCTACTGCGTAACTACATTGGCAGCCTGCCCCGCGAATTGATTGAATCGGCAAAAATTGACGGGGCTTCGCACTTCCAGATTTTTATCCGGCTGATTCTGCCGCTGTCTATCCCGGCACTGGCGTCTTTCTCCATCTTCCAGTTCCTGTGGGTGTGGAACGACCTGCTGGTGGCGCTGGTGTTCCTTGGTACCCAGCCAGACCAGCGTGTGCTCACGTCACAGCTTCGTGAGTTGCTCGGTTCTCGTGGTGATAACTGGGAAATTCTCACGTCCAGTGCATTTATTTCGATTATCGTGCCGCTGATTGTGTTCTTCAGCCTTCAGCGATATTTTGTGCGCGGCCTGCTGGCTGGCTCTGTTAAGGGCGGCTGATAATCTGGTAGGTTGGGCAATCTCAATTGCATTCTGCGGCGAGTGGATTAGTATTCACTCGTCGTTTTATTTTGATCACCCTCCCGAACTGAAAAGGCAGGCCCATCTATGACAGACTTTAACTGGTGGAAGCGCGGTATCATCTACCAGATTTACCCGCGTAGTTTTCAGGATAGTAACGCCGATGGTATCGGTGATCTTCAGGGTATTATTGACCGGCTGGACTACCTGAACGATGGCACGACGAACTCGCTGGGTATTGATGCGATCTGGATCAGTCCGTTTTACCCGTCCCCGATGGCTGATTTTGGCTATGACGTTGCGAACTACACTGACGTGGATAAGATGTTTGGTGATCTCGCCACATTTGACCGGCTTGTAGAAGCAGCCCACAAACGCAACATCAAACTCATTGTGGATTATGTGCCCAACCATTCATCTGACGAGCACGCATGGTTTACAGAGTCCAGCAGTAGCCGGGATAACCCGAAGGCTGACTGGTACATCTGGAAGGATGCAAAACCCGATGGCAGCCTGCCCAATAACTGGGGGGCGGTGTTTGGTGGCCCTGCATGGACGTGGAACGAGGCCCGCCAGCAGTACTACTTCCATCAGTTCCACCCGAAGCAACCCGACCTCAACTGGCGTAACCCGGAAGTCCGCGAGGCGATGCACAATGTGCTGCGCTTCTGGATGGACAGGGGTGTAGATGGGTTCCGTATGGATGTGGTGTATATGATCTGGAAGCACCCGGATATGCCTGACCAGCCGCCGATTTCCCGAAAGGTAGACCGGCGTGGTGACGATGACCTGTTTAACACGCAGGAGCAGATTTACTCATTCAACCATGACGGTATCCATGAGCGGATGAAGGAACTGCGCAGCGTACTGAACGAGCAGAACGCCATTGGCATTGGCGAAATATGGCTGCCATTGCAGGAGCGTGTGCGTTACTACGGCAACAACGACGAGTTCCATATGCCGTTTAACTTCGGGCTGTTTGCCAGCAAGGACGGCGACTTTTCAACAGATGCTGAGTGGTCTGCGGAGAATGTGCGCGAGGTTGTGGACGAATATGAACAGGCCGCTAACCCGGTAAACGGCTGGCCGAACTGGGTACTGGGCAACCACGACATCCCCCGCCTTGCCTCCCGCGTGGGGGAAAAGCACGCGCGGCTGGCAGCGATGCTGCTGCTCTCGCTGCGTGGCACGCCGACGCTATACATGGGCGATGAGATTGGCATGGTGAATGGCGAGATCAAGCCAGAACAGGTGCGCGACCCGCAGGGTGTTAACCTGGGTGCCGAACACACCCGTGATGTATGCCGAACACCCATGCAGTGGGATGACAGCGCGTATGCCGGGTTCAGCACGGTAGAGACATGGCTGCCGGTAACGTCAGATTACACTACGCGCAACGTAACCGCCCAGCAGACTGACGACAAATCGCTGCTGTCGTTATACCGTCGGCTGATCTGGGCACGTAAGAACTCCCCTGCGCTGTCTATTGGCAGCTATGAGGCTCTGGATTCGCCGCCGGGGACGTTTGTGTTTGTACGCCGCTACGAGGACGAGGCCAGACTGGTTCTGCTGAACTTCAGCAATGAGCCGAAAGCCTTTGATATTGATGGGGTTGGCCGTGTGGTGATGGATACGATGCTGAACCACATCGGCACGGAGTATAGGGGCACGCTGCGCGTTGATGCGCGGGCCGGTGCTATTTTTGATCTGCGCGGGTAGGTGCAAACGGTCGGGGTTCAGCAGCCTGAACCCCGATATGGCGGCTAGCGTCCGTCGCGCCCATCAACGCCATCTGAGGCGAGCGTCTCGCACAGTGGCGTTACGTTGAACTGTTCGCGCTCATCACAGGTCAGTTCTGGAACGTAGCGGTTGGCCTCTGCCCATGCTACCAGTTCATCGGTAGAACGGGCGATGCGCCATGTGCGGGCTGTGTTATCTTCGGCAGCACTGGCAACCTGAGTTCCGTCCGGGCTGAAGGCGATGTCCTGCACCCAGTTGGTATGGCCCAGAAAACGCCGAATCTCCTCGGCGGTGCGGGTTTCCCACACGCGCACAGTGGTGTCCGTCGCGCCAGAGACGATGTAGCGCCCGTCCGGGCTGAAGGCCCCCCCGTACACAAACCCCTGATGGCCTACCAGCCGATAGACTTCCTCGCCGGTTTCTGTGCTCCACACAATCAGGTCATCGTCTGCGCCAGAGACGATCTGTGTGCCTTCCGGGTGGAAGTTCACGGTGTTAATCCAGCCAGAGTGCCCGGTCATCTCGTGGATGTTCTCGCCTGTGGTGGCGTTCCACAGTTTCACTGTGCTGTCACTGCCGCCAGAGACAATCTGCGTCCCATCAAAGTTAAAGCGTGCGCGGAACGAGCGGCCTTCGTGTGCTTCGATGCTGAGGTTCAACTCGCCGGTTTCCATATCCCACAGGTAGAGCATCCCGTCACCCGTGGAGGTGAGCAGGGTGGCACCATCAGGGCTGATGTCCACACCGTTTACGCTCACCGGAGCACCGTCACTGTTGGTGTGCTCATACTCACGCAGGATAGCCTGCGTTTCGATGTCCCACACAATAGCACGACCATCGTAAGAGACACTGACTACCTCCGAACTCAACGGGTTAAACTCCACGCCAGAAACGGTGTTGGTGTGGGCTAGCAGCACGGCGAGTTCTTCGCCGGTTGCCACGTCCCACAGGCGCAGGGTGTTATCGCCCTCGGGCACATTCAAATGCCCGGAGCCTGTCGCCAGCATGGTGTTATCCGGGCTGTAGCTTACTGACCACAACCAGTTTTCGTGCCCGCGTAGCGTGCGGATGAGGTCGCGGTTATCCAGTGCGACTACAAATGCGCTGCTATCTGACGGGGTGCTGGTGCGCCCGGAGGTGGTGGCAATGAACGTTCCGTCGGGGCTGAAGTCTACATCCAGCACACGATCCTCATGGTTGTTGAAGCGTTGGATCTGAACGCCGGTAGCAATTTCCCAGCGGCGCACACTGCGATCCCAGCTTCCGCTGACGAATGTTTGTCCGTCCGGGGCCATATCCAGCGTCGTGATGACATCGGTGTGGCCGGTAAACTGGCGCACAACCGATTCTGTCGCTACATCCCACATGCGTACTGTGCCGCCGAACTCGTTCGGGTCATAAGTGGCGACCAGTGCCAGACTACCATCCGGCGACAGATCAACCGCACGCGGCCAGCCACTATCCGGGATGTGGAGCGTGGCAATCAGGTCGCCGGTTTCTACATCCCACACACGGGCAGAACGGTCATCATCTATGATCTGGTTGTTTTCGTCGCGGGTGTCCGTCGCGCCAGAGATCACCCGGCGGCCATCGGCACTGAAGTCTACAGTAAAAATGCGCCCCGGATGGCCTGCTTCCCCGCCGATGGTCTGTAGCAGGTCGCCGGTTTCCACATCCCACAGGTTCAGCCGCGTGTCATCTGCCCCGGTCAGCAGCAGGCGTCCGTCGGGGCTGAAAGCAATTTCGTTGATGGCAGCCGTGTGACCTTCCATACGGTGAATGATCTTGCCGTTTTCTGCATCCCACAGGCGTACCACCCCATCTACCCCGGCAGAGGCGATCACTGGCCGGGTCGGGCTGTAGTCTACTGCCAGAATCGCTCCCTCTGCGCCTTCTGCTGCCGGGATTTCCAATCGTACTGTGTGGTCTGTCGCGTCAATGACCAGCACCTGACCGTTCACCAGTGAGGCGGCCAGTTCGCTGCCATCACCACTGAAGCTGATGCCAGTCATAGAGACATCCAGCAGCGGGTTGATCTGTGCCAGTGCCCCCGGTGCGTAAGCGGCCTGTGCAGCGGCCTGCTGCACGGGTTGCAGGTCGGGTTCCAGCGCGACGGCTTCCAGGGCGAGGCGTAATGACAGGGCCGGGCGGAAGTTATCCAGCACATTGAGCGCGTTAGCGGCAAGGGCCACTGCCTGCGCCTCTGATGCACGGGCTTCGGCTTCATCGGCGTTTGCCTGAGCCAGGTTCGCGTTGAACTCCGCAGTGGCGCGGGCCGCAGCCTCGTTTGCTTCGCTGTCACGGGCCAGCGTGAGGTTGGACTGTGATTGCTGGAACAGAAAACCGGACAGAATCGCAAGGGCGAGGGCGATTACCGCTGCGATACTGACGACCGTCAGGGTCATCTGTAGCTGGCGGCGTGACTTTTCTTCGAGGGCTTCTTCGCGGGCAATGCGGGCTTCTTCGCGCTGCCGGATTTCTTCACGCCGGGAGATGCTCTGCTCAAGGTAGATGCTCTCTTCTTCGTTCATTGCCACGCGGTTCGCTGTTTGCAACCCCTCGAACTGGTCAAGGCGGCTACCCGTTGCGAGGAAGCTATGATCCTGGCCGGAGTGAAGCCATTCCATTGTGGCCTGGTTCAGGCGGCGCTGGGTGCGCAGGTCTTCTCGGGCTGTGTCCAGCCAGTCGCGCAGGCGGCGCCACTCGCGGATGAGTGCCTCATGCGCGACTTCGAGAGTGGGTTCACGGGTATGGGGGTCGTTGTCAAACGTTAGCAGGCGCTGCCGCCCGTATACATCAATCACCGCGTCCATTGCTTCCGGGTGGCCCAGCGAGTTCAACTCGCTCTGGTTAATGCGGCGGCGGGTGTCTTCCTGCCCTTCACCCAGTGTGACCAGCCGCAGGAACATCTGCTGAGTAGCATCCCGGCTTTCAAGATCAAACCCTTCGTAGATTTCTTCGGCGCGTTTCGCCAGTGCGCCCATCGCCCCGCCAATATCGGCATAGGCCTGTAGCGTCAGCCGGCCACCCTCACGGCGGTCAAAAAGCTGGGTAAGCGCATATTGCAGCAGTGGCAGCGCCCCCGGTTGCTCGCGCACATCGGCCACAATAGCCGATGTCAGCCCCGGTTCCAGTGAAACGCCGACGCGCTGCGCCGGACGGACAATGGCGCTCTCCAGTTCCTGTGCACTCAGCGGCAGCACAACCTCGGTGTGTTCACGTACCAGTTCACCGAACTCGAAGTAACTGAGCGGACGGTCGTAAAAGTCTGCCCGTAAGGTGATGATTACGCGCAGGCGGTTGCGTGGTTCCTGAATGGCACGCATCAGGCTGCTCAGGAAGTGGCGGCGCTCCTCTTCGGTTTCCGTCAGCGTAAACACTTCTTCAAACTGGTCAATAAACAGCACGAGCTGACTGTCATCGTCCGGGAGTACCCGCTTGATCGCCCGTACCAGACCGCGTTCATCGGACTCAAGCTGCTCCAGCAGGCTTTCCGGCGGGTTCACGGCCACACGCAGCAGGGCGGCTTCCATTTCTTCCATCGGGTGGTTGCCGGGTACCAGTTCCACATAGAACCAGTCATCACTGCTGCTCATAACATCGTTGCCGGGGAAGGCGCCTTCTCGTAGACGTGGGACAATGCCGGCTTTGACCACACTGGACTTGCCGCTACCACTGGGGCCAACGATAACCAGCAGGTTGTCGCCCCGGTCGTTGTCCTGCGGGGTGATGCGCTGGATGAGGCGTTCTGTCAGGGTTTCTCGCCCATAAAATTCGTCGGCGTCGGCTTCTTCAAAGGCTTTGAGGCCTTTGTAAGGGTTTTTCGCGTCTGCTGGGGTGAGGCCGGTGATGATGATACCCGCATCGGTGGAGAGCAGTTGGTCTACCTGAGAGGTGCTGCCCACTTCTCGCTTGAGCGCCCGGTTGAACGCAAGGGCCAGTTCCATCACGCTGGTGTAGCGCTGGCCGGGGTCTTTGGCAGTGGTACGTTGCAACACTTCTTCCAGTGCATCGGGGATGTCTTCGCGGTGCATTTGCAGCGGCGGCATCGGATCCTGCATCTGGTGGATGAGCATGGCGGTTGGTGTTTTACCGGGGAAGGGATGTTCGCCGGTAAGGGTGTAGTGCAGCAGAATACCGAGGCTGTACACGTCAGAGAGTGGTGTGATGTCTTCACCGGTGATTTGCTCCGGTGAGAGATAGGCCGGGGAACCGATGATTGCGCCGGTTTGCGTCAGGTTGATGCCTTCGCTGCCGAGGTCTTTGGCGATGCCGAAGTCTGACAGGAAGTAGTTCCCGGTTTCGTCCAGCAGAATGTTGTCTGGCTTCAGGTCACGGTGGACGACGCCATCAGCGTGGGCCACAGCCAGCGCCGATGCAATCTGATTGAGCATGATCCCGGCCTGTTCCATAGAAAGGGGGCCTCCGTGCCGTACCATCCGGGAAAGGCTGCCCCCTTTGAGGTAGCGCATGACGAGATAGGCCCCGCGTGGGTCACGCCAGTAATCGTACAGGGGCACAATGTAGGGGTGCTCAAGGCGTGCAACAAGCTGGGCTTCGGTTTCGAACCGGCGGATGAACATAGGGGTGCTGGCATATTCCGGGAGAATCACCTTCACGGCGACTTCGCGCCCGACAACAGGCTGGTTGGCCCGATAAACCGCGCCAAAGCCACCTGCTCCAATGAGTTCGAGGAGTTCGTAACCTTTGAGTTCTGTTCCTAGAAGATTGTCCATAACCCGGTCGCGTCCACAGTGTCTAAATGTTCGTCAGAAAATGCATTGTAACTGAAAACCTGCTATGGATGCATTATAAATCCACCCGGCAGTATCTGTTACAT
>JBCCQC010000132.1:0-9051 GCA_039024535.1 Chloroflexota bacterium | reverse complement strand
TCTGCAACCACGCGACCACCGGCCAGCGCATAGCCCACGGCTGTGCCGACAATTGCTGCTTCGCTGATGGGGCTATTAAACAGCCGGTGGTACGGGATGGCTTCCGTCAGGCCACGGTACGCACCGAACGCACCGCCCCAGTCGCGGTTTTCCTCGCCGTAGGCGATCATCGTCGGGTCTTCGTAAAAGCGGTAGATCATTGCCTCGAACAGGGCTTCGGCGTAGGTTAGCGTTTTGAGTTTGGAGGTCGGTTTGCCGTTGCTATCAAAGCCGTAGCGGAATTTCTCCTGCGTTAGCTTGAGGCGTGTTTCTTCCACGGGCAGCAGTACATCTGGCTCACCGTCTGCCATGCGATCCTGCATAGCATCGGAGAACATCATGTCCCCGATGGAGTTCACGGCTACCTGCAAGTGCGGTGATATATCCACGGAAGTAGATTTTTCTACCGCCTTCATGACCAGTTCCACGACATCTTCCTGCAAGCCTTCCAGCAACCCGTCATCGGCGTGGCTGTTCTGCTTGAGGTAGCCGCCAAAGTGCAGCAGCGAATCGTGGTCGCGCCACAGATCCATCTCGTCGCGGCCACGGTAGCTGGACGCATCTGACGGGGAATGGCCGCTGATGCGGTAGGTAATCACATCCAGCAGCACGGGGCCGCGCCCGGCCAGTAGAATTTCTTTCTTGCGGGCGATGGCATCGGCCACGGCCAGCGGATTATAACCGTCCACGCGCTCGGCGTGCATGGCGTCCGGGTTGACGCCCAGGCCCACACGGGCCAGCATTCCGAAGCCCATCGTTTCGCCCTGCGGTTGGCCGCCCATACCGTAGAAATTGTTCATGAAGTTGAACAGAATCGGGGGACGCCCGCCAATTTCCTCATCCCACAGTGTGAGGTATTGATCCATTGACGCGAAGCACATGGCCTCCCACACCGGGCCACACCCCATCGAGGCATCACCGATGTTGGCAATCACAATGCCGGGTTTGCGGTTCACACGCTTGTAGAGGGCCATGCCCGTAGCAATATCGGCGCTGCCACCCACAATTGCGTTGTTGGGCATAATGCCAAACGGCGGAAAGAATGTGTGCATACTGCCGCCCATGCCCTTATTGAAGCCGTTTTCGCGTGCGAAAATCTCTGCGAAGGTGCCGTAGAGCAGGTAGGCTTTTGCGAGTTCCCTCACATCGCTGCGGTCTACCATCGTTTCCACCACGCGCAGCGGTTTGCCGCCCATGTAGGTTTCCATCACGTTCAGCAGGGCGTCGTTGTCCAGCTTGCGAATCGCGGACATGCCTTTGGCGAGAATTTCGCCGTGGCTGCGGTGGGAGCCGAGGATAAAATCCTCCGGGCCGAGGTGGTAGCTCTGCCCAACCACAGACGCTTCCTGGCCGATGGAGAGATGCGCCGGGCCGCGATGGTTATACTCAAGGCCGCGATAGACGCCCTCTTTTTTGAAGCTATCCAGGACGGTTTCAAACTCGCGGATCATGAGCATATCGTGGTACATGTTCACGAGCGCGTCACTGCCGTAGCGTTCGGCCTCTGCTGTGGGGTCGGATTGGTACTGGTTGACGGGGATCTGTGGTGCGGAAATGACAGACGGCTGACGCACCTCAGCCGGGTTGATCGTGATTGATTTTGGCATACCTGTAAGAACCTTTTTTCTTTCTATGTAACGGTGTCGTTGTGGGTGAGGCGTGGCTCTGCCCTTTGAATTCTATTTACCCCGTGCAGGGGCACAAGCACGCTGCACCCCTACCGTGAATTTATGGGTGGGGGTCTAAATGTCCCGGATGTTGGTGATATTTTCGCAGACCTGCTTCAGGAACCGCGCCGCCGGAGCGCCATCTACTACCTGATGATTGATCGTCAGCGAGAGCGTCATATGCGGCACAAAGTCGTAGCCATCTTCTGTTTGTACGGGCTTCTGCGTGATGGCCCCGATGCCCAGAATGCCTACCTGTGGCGGATTCAATACCGGCGTGAATACTTCTATGCCGAGGCTGCCCAGATTACTGACCGTGAATGTGCCGCCGCTCAGTTCGTCCGGCAGAATCTTGCCATCCGTGCAAGCCTGTGCCAGCCGATGCGCTTCGGTTGCGAGTTGCATCAGGTTCATCAGGTTCGCATCATGGATGACCGGCACAATGAGACCCTGCGGTGTATCCACAGCAAAACCCAGATGCACATCGCTGTAGCGGTACATGGTGTTATTCTCGAAAATGGTGTTCATTTCGGGGAAGTCCACCAGCGTTTGCACCACACCATACATCACAATATCGTTAATCGTGACGGATTGCAGGCCAAGCGAGGCCGGGCTTTGCTTGAGCCATTTGCGCAGGCCGAGCACGCCGCGTGCATCCGCAGAGGCCGACATGGTAAGCTGTGCTGTTGTCGTTAGCGATTCCAGCATCCGGCGGGCAATCGTCTTACGGATACCCTTCAGCGGGATAGCTTCTATGTTGTCGCTGGCAGCGGGTTTTGCAGCAGGCGCGGTCGATGTCGCCGGGATAAGGTCGGCCTTTGTAATGCGGCCCCGGCTGCCCGTACCCGTCTCTGGCGCGACGAACTCGCCAGTATTCAGCATGGCTTTTGCTACGGGCGTCACAGATGGCTGAGTGCGCATTGCGGCTTCGATGTCGCGCTCAATAATGCGGCCCAGCGGCCCGGTTCCCGTTACTGCGGAAACGTCAATTTGCTTGCGCTGCGCCAGGTTCCGCGCACGCGGCGAGATGCGCAGCATGTCGCCGTTGGTGTGCGTGGGGGCCGGAGTTGCTGCCGGGGCCGGAATCGGCTCTGGCATGGCAGGTGGTGCAGGTGGGGCGGGGTCTGCGGCGTCCGGGCGCAGGTCATCAACGGGTTCGCCCGGTGCGCCTACCGCCGCAATGTTGACCATAACGGGCACATCATCGCCTTCTTCGAAAAACTGCGCCAGCAGCGTCCCGGCGGCGGTGCTTTCTACTTCTACTGTGGCCTTATCGGTCTCAACTTCGCACAGAATATCGCCCACAGCCACGTCATCACCTATGGCTTTGTGCCACTGCATGATGATCGAACTTTCTACGGTGTTGCCTAACTTTGGTAAAACAATTGGAGTCGCCATAATATGGTGTGTGCATTTGCACAATAAGTGTTCATTTGTAAAACGTTAGCATATTCGGGGGCGCTCGTAAAGATGGGGTTGCGGGGGGCTACCATGCAAAACGGGGGTGTTCACACGATGCGAACACCCCCGTCAGTTTCAGGCTCTGTTAGCGTTTATGCAGCCGGGTGTAATGACCCGTCATCGCCCCATTCAAGGCGGATTTCGTCCTGTGTGAAGATAGTGGGCTTACCCGTACCCCGGATAGCTGCTTCGTCAACTACAATGCGACCGATTTCGGTGTGGCCGGGTGCCTCGAACATCACATCGAGCAGGCATGTTTCGATGATGCTGCGCAGACCGCGTGCGCCCGTGCCCCGTGCGAGGGCCATATCTGCCGCAGCGACCAGCGCACCGGGTTCGAACGTTAATTCTACGTCATCCAGCGAGAGCAGCTTTTGATACTGACGCACCAGTGAGTTTCGCGGTTCGGTCAGGATGCGGATGAGGGCTTCGTGGTCGAGTGGTTCTACGCTGACCAGTACGGGCAGACGCCCGATGAGTTCAGGGATGAGGCCGAACTGCATGACATCTTCCGGGCTGACCTGGCGCAGCAGAGAGACGGTGTCGGCATCCACGCGCTTTGAAGAAGCGCCAAAACCCATCGCGCCCTGTGTGCCAATACGCCGCCCGACCGTTTCGTCAATGCGGTCGAACATGCCGCCGCAGATGAACAGGATGTTGGACGTGTCGATCTGGAGGAAGTCCTGGTGTGGGTGTTTACGGCCACCCTGCGGTGGGACGTTTGCCAGTGTGCCCTCGATGATTTTCAGGAGGGCTTGCTGTACACCTTCACCGGAGACATCGCGGGTGATGGATGGGTTCGCGTTGGATTTGCGGGCAATTTTGTCCATTTCATCAATGTAGATGATACCACGCTCTGCACGGGCAATGTCACCGTCGGCGGCCTGGATGAGGCGCAGCAGGATGTTTTCTACATCCTCGCCCACATAACCGGCTTCGGTCAGGGCGGTGGCGTCTGCAATGCAGAAGGGGACATCCAGAATGCGGGCGAGGGTTTGCGCAAGGAGCGTTTTGCCGCTACCTGTGGGGCCAATCAACAGGATGTTGCTTTTGTCGAGTTCCACATCGCTGCCCACTGCATCGCGCATCTTGATGCGCTTGTAGTGGTTGTAGACGGCCACGCTCAGTACACGCTTGGCGTGTTCCTGGCCTACCACGTAGTCGTCAAGGTGCGCCATGATTTCACGCGGGGCCAGCAGTTCATCAATGTGGAAGTCCGGTGCTTCTACGGTTTCGTCACCTTCGTCTTCGAACAGGATGCGATGGCAGATGCCCACACAGCTATCGCAGATGAAGACCCCGTTGGGGCCGGCAATCATCCGGTTGACTTCGCTGTAATCCCGACCACAGAAGGAACACCGCTGTTGGGTATCGGCTGGCATAGGCTTACTCCTCCGTTGCGTTGGGGTCGGTCAGTACGGCGTCAATCAGGCCGTATTCGGCGGCCTCTGCTGCGCTGAGGTAGATGTCGCGGTCGAGGTCTGTCTCGATTTTGTCGACTGGCTGGCCGGTGTGCTTGACGAAGATGTTGTTGAGGCGATCCTTCAGGCGCATGATTTCGTTGGCGGCGATTACGATGTCGGAGGCCTGGCCCTGTGCACCACCGAGCGGCTGATGCATGTGAACGGTTGCGTTTGGCAGGGCGTAGCGCAGGCCAGCTTCGCCAGCGGTGAGCAGGACGGTGCCAAAGCTGGCGGTGATGCCGACGGCTACTGTGCTGACCGGGGCGGAAATTTGCTGCATGGTGTCGTAGATTGCCATGCCGGAGTACACAACGCCACCGGGCGAGTTAATGTACATCTGGATCTGACGATCCGGGTCTTCACGGTCGAGGAACAGCAACTGAGCCACAATCAGGTTTGCCACCTGGTCATTGATGCCCATACCCATAAAGACGATGCGCTCTTTTAGCAGCAGGGAGTAGATGTCGTAGGCGCGTTCGCCACGGCTGCCCTGCTCGATGACCATAGGAACAATATTACGGATGTCCATGTCGGGAATTTTCTCCTGGTTGGTTTTATGATTCGTCTGTCTCAGCAACTTCGGCTTCGGCTTCTTCGCTGTCATCGGCAGTCGGTTGGTCGGTGTTGGCTTCTGCGTCAGGGGCTGCATCGGCAGCGGGTGCTGGTGGTTCTTCACCGCGCCCGATGGCGACGATGCGATCAATAATTTGCTGCTCCAGCAGGTTATTGGTGACGCTGTCGCGCATCTCCGGTGTATCGAAGAGGGAGCGGTATGTTTCGGCCTGTTCACCGAACTGTGAGAGTACCTTATCAATTTCTGCGGCAATTTGCCCGTCAGAAACTTCTATGTTTTCTGCTTCAAGGATACCACGCATTACCAGCGACCGTTTGATGTAGTTTTCGGCGCTTTCGCGATAGTCCATGTCTTCGTGGATGTCTTCCATTGTCTTTTGTGTTAGCCGCAGGTAATCGTCAATCGAGAAGCCGAACCGCTGGGCGGTGCTTTCGATCATGCTGTCGATTTGATTGTCGATCATGGCTTTCGGGTAGGCAAATGTGGCAACATCAACCAGTTCGTCCATTACGCTCTCGACGTATTCGGATTTGTAGCTGTCTTCCACTTCTTTTGTGATGTTTTCTCGAAGGCGGGCACGCAGTTCCAGCAGTGTGGGGGCTTCTTCGCCTGCTTCGCGCTCATCTTCGGTTACGCGGGCGGCGAAGTCGTCGTTGAGTTCTGGCAGGGTTACATTTTCGACTTTTTGCACCTGTACGACGAAGCGCACTTCCTCGCCTGCGAAGTCACCGTATTTTTCTTCGTCCGGGTAGGTTAGCTGGAACTCACGCCTTTCATCTGGCGTTACACCGACTACAGCGTCAGCGAAGCCGGGGACGGGTTCGCGATCTTCGTCCATGTAGATTTCGGCTTCTTGCTGGTGAAGGGGTGCGTTTTGGAATTCGTCGTCTTCTTCACTTTGACTACTTTCGTCGTCGCCTTCACTCTCGTCGGTGCTGTTTTCTGCGTCGTCGGTGTCGTCTGGCGTGTTTTCGTCGTCTTCGCTGTCTTCGTCGTCATAGACATAGAAGCCGTGAATATCGGCAGTGATGCGGTCGCCCAGTTTTGCGGGGCTGGCGCTTTCTTCGATGAGGGCATGTTCTTCCTGGAGGCGGCGCAGGGCGTCTTTTATGTCATCGTCTTCTACTTCTGGCATCTCGTAGTCAACGCGCACGGTGGTGTAATCGTTCATTTCTACGGTTGGCTGCATGGGTACGGTGAAGATGAAGGTGGGCTGTGGATCCAGCTTGAAGTCCTGGAGTTCGCCGCTGGTGTATGGCAGGATTTCTGCTTCATCCAGTGCTTTTGAGTAGACGTTGTTGCCGAGGTCTTCTACGGCTTCTTCGAGGATAGCGCCTTCGCCGATGTAGTTTGCCAGTACGCGGTAGGGTGCTTTGCCTTTACGGAAGCCTGGAATGTTGACCTGGCGAGCGATCTTTTTTGCGGCTTTTTTCTTCGCTTTTTCCAGTTGTTCAAGGTCAACTTCTACGGTGAGCCGCGCGATGTGGTTTTCAAGTTTTTCTGTCTGGACGTTCAAGCCAATTTTCCTGTCGAAGTTCTGTGTGTGGTCGTCTGTTAAGGTAATCAAAAGGGCGCGTGTGCGCCCCCGGTGTGTGTGATGAGGAAGGAGGGACTCGAACCCTCACCTCAAAGAGACATGATCCTAAGTCATGCGCGTCTGCCAATTCCGCCACTTCCCCAACAGCAGTGCAGTACCATAAAATTATAGGCAAGCGTACAATCTGTCACAAGGGGAGATTTAGCTAATGTTGATTTCTGATATATCTTCTACGTCGTCCTGACGGTTGACCTGGGCGAGTATGGTTTTCAGGATGAGCTGGGCAAAGCGGAACAGGGATTCGATCTGCTCGATGCGCTCCAGGTAGAGTGCGGCCAGTTCTTTGTCTTCGCCGCTCATGGCCTTGATGCGCTCCTGGATCAGTTCGGTGTTTTCGTCCAGGGAGGCAATGGCTCGTTCTACGTCGCGCATTTCGCGGCCACTGAGGATGTTGGTGATGATCTGCCAGAAGTCGGTTTCTGCCTCATAATACTTTTTGCGGTCGCTGCGGTCTGCTGACCATGCGCGGCGCACCATGCCCAGATGTTCCAGCGTGCGCAGGTTTGTGCTTACGCTGGCTTTGGAAATGTCCAGCCGCTCTACGAAATCGTCCAGGATGAGGGGTTCCGGGCTGAGCAGTACTGTGGTGTAAAGCTGGCCCATTACCTTGCTGAAGCCGAAATAGTCAGAGAGTTGCCCCAGGCCATCCAGCAAATCATCATGCACATCCTGCAATGTCGGGTCTTTCGGTCCTGTGTCAGACATCGGGGCAACACCTCTACTAATTTTTATTAAACAGGTTGCTTCGGCGCGTGGGTACTAGCAAATTATATCATGCCAGCATAACACACGCTATTCGTAACGCAGTGCGTCAATTGGATTCAGGTTGGCGGCACGCCTGGCCGGGAACAGCCCGAAAACGACGCCGATTAATGTAGAAATTCCTACAGCCAGGATCACACTGAAGGTTTCCAGCGTGACATCGAACGCGGGGACAATGGCAGAGACTGCTGCGCCTGCTGCGCCTGCGATGGCGATGCCCACGCCGCCGCCAATCAATGCCAGTAGAATGGCTTCGGTTACGAATTGAAGCAGGATGTCAGAGTTCTTTGCGCCCACGGCCTTACGTAAACCGATTTCCTTTGTGCGCTCTGTCACTGTGACCAGCATAATATTCATGATGCCGATGCCACCTACAATGAGGGAGATGCTGGCAATTGCTGCGAGGAAGTAGGTGAGGTAGCGCAGGATGGTGCCGAAGCTATCCAGCAAGTCTTCGGCGGTAGAAATTACGAAGTCATCTTCGCCGCTGAAGTCAATGTCGTGTTCTTCGCGCAGTGTGACGGTGATTTGATCCACGAGTGAGTCTACAGCGTCCTGGCTGCGGGCCTGTAAGAGGATCTGTGTCACGATCGGGTCGCCATTGACGGCCCGCTGTGTGGTGAGGCGGGTTTGCCCGGTGCGGATGGGCACGAACACTGAATTATCGAGATCTGCAAAGCCGCCGCTGCCTCCCTCGGTCATCACACCAATCACGCGGAACGGAATGCCAGAGATGCGTACCGTCTGGCCCAGCGGGGGCAACCCTGGCGGGAACAGGTTCTCTACAGCGGAACTCCCCAGTACGGCAACACGTGCTGCGCCCTCGTTGTCTTCGGCGTCAATGTAGCGACCGGCGGCTACATCGCGGTTATCAAACTCGCGGTATTCTGTGGTGAGGCCAAAAATGCTCGGCTCTGTGGAGCGATCTTCATAGGTGACTTCACGCCCGGACAGATCGAGAAAGGCTGTGGTGAGGATGGCGTCCGGTACGCGCAGGGGGTCGCTGAGTGCTTCGAGGTCGCTCTGCGTGAGGGGTTCGAAGTCGCCACGTTCGCCCTCAGAGCCGAAAACGGCAATTGTGTCGGTACCGATGTCAAAAAACTCGTTGACGACAAACCGCTCGAATGCGCGGCCTACTGATAGCAGGAGCACCACGGCAGAGACGCCGATGGTGATGCCGAGGATGGTGAGGAAGGCACGCAGCCAGTTCGAAGATAGGGCAACAATTGCCAGACGGAAGTTTTCCAGTGTGCTTTGCATTCTCATAGTCTACTCCGAGCGCAGGGCGTCTATCGGGTTTTTGCGGGCGGCCTGCCATGCCGGGTACAGGCCAAAGAAAATACCAATGGTGATACTGACGACTGTTGCGAGAACTACGGAATCGGGTTGTACACTCAGGTTGAGGTTGGGTACGAACCGGGTACCGAGTATGGCGACGGTCTGGCCCAGCAGAATGCCAATGATGCCGCCGAGCACTGAAAGCACGAT
>JBCCQC010000131.1:0-9069 GCA_039024535.1 Chloroflexota bacterium | reverse complement strand
TGCCAAGCCGCGTCGTCACCTCGCCAATGATGCGCTCACTCTCATGGTAGCCCCGTGCGGTGTCAATAAGGTTGCCGCCCTGTGCAAAATATGTTTCCAGCGTTTCTACGGCGTCAGCTTCTGTGACGGTACCATACTGCACACCGCCGATAGCCCACGCTCCAAATCCAACATCACTGACGACAGGGCCCGTTTTTCCGAGTTGCATAAATAAGTGTCCTTTTTATCAAAAATAACTATTTGACAGCGCTGTCAATTAGTGATAGGTTAATTATGACAGGGCTGTCATTAAATGAGCAAGGCCCAAACTGAATTTTCTTGATGGTTGTTTAATGCAAAAAAACATTGTTACCCTGGAGCAGGTGGCGAAGGTTGCCGGTGTCTCCATGAAGACCGTTTCGCGGGTCGTGAACAAGAGTCCACAGGTCGCACAGAGAACCCGCAATCACGTTCAGCAGGTAATTGATGAACTCAATTATCAGCCGAATCGCCTCGCAAGCAGCCTTGCCAGTGGCCGTACCGATACTGTCGGCGTGCTAGTTCATCATTCTGTGCAGCAAATTTTTGCTTACCCCTTCTTCAGCGAACTTCTCGGCGGCATCAGCAAGGGCCTCAACGAGAATCGTTACGATGTTCTGCTGCGGTTTATGGACGAAAACATGTCCTATACCGAGTTGTTCGAACATCGCCGTGTAGATGGATTAATCGTTACGAATGCGCCCATAGACAAACCCGACGAAATGCGGGGCTTGCTGGGCATCCCGAGCGTGTTTACCAGCAGAATTGCACTGGACAACAATAGATCAAACATGGTCGATTCTGACTTCTACGGTGCAATGTGGCAGACCCTCAATCATCTATCTGATTTCGGACACGAGCACATCGCCCTGATGACGGGGCCAGAGCATCTTGCAATCGCTCATCTACGGCGGGCAGCTTACGTGGACTGGCACCATGAGCGACACTTACCCGTGAATGATGCGCTTGTTCAAACGAACCCATTATTTGCAGACTCGCAGATGGTGCGCGACTACATGGAAACCTACTGGTTGCAGCTTTCACCGCGCCCTACTGCCGTGATCGCCAGCGATGACGTGACAGCGATTAACCTGCTCAACCAACTGACGCAGATGGGGTATATCGTCCCACAGGATTTGTCTGTCGTCGGGTTCGACAACACCATGCTTGCGAGTATGGCAAACCCTACGCTGACCTCTCCGGGGCAGCAGTCTTTCCAGAAAGGGTACCATGCAGCACTTACGCTGCTGGATGTCATCGCCAATGAGCCAACTGAACCGGTTCAAATTGAACTCGGTATGGAGTTGGTGGTGCGGCAATCTACCGGGCCTGCACCATCGTACTGACCAAGTTATCGGAGGAGGAATACTATCGAAATAATTATTGCAGTATGCTGTTTCTTACCCTGAATATTTACTTAAGTTTTTGGAGATAAATACAGATGAATAAGTATGTTGGACGTTTTTCCCGGCGCGATTTTTTGAAGGCTGTTGCTGCTGTGTCCGGTGGTCTTGCCGCCCGTCCGTGGCTGGATATTTCTTACAAAGCACTGGCGCAGGATGTCGCCAGTATGCCGCCCATCACGGTTCTGATTAACGACTCGCCGTGGTTCCCCGGCTTTGCCGCGATGGTAGAGCTTTACACCGAAACCACGGGCAACGAAGTCAACCTCGATGTGACGCCCTTTGCCGGTATGCTCGATAAAACCCGTAACGCTACCCAGGCCAATGAAAGTGAATATGACGCCGTAGCCATTACCGAGCAGAACATCCCGTTCTTCTACAACTCCGGCCTGCTTTCCCCGATCACAGATATTGACTCCGGTTATGAACTGGATTCGAACATCATCAGCTATGGTGATGCCGCACGGTGGGATTCCGATCTCGGTATCAACGGCCCCGATGGTACGCTCCTCGGTGTGCCTATTAACGGTAACATCCAGCTTTACTACTACCGTGCAGACCTGTTCGAGGAAAATGGCATCACGCCGCCGCAAACCTACGATGAAATGGAAGCTATCGCAGAGCAGCTTGCCACGCCGCGCCTGTTCGGTAACGCCAACCGCGCCAACCCCATCTGGTGGGAGTTCGGCGCCTATGTCGATTCCTACGGTGCGCCATATGTTGGCCTGAATGCAGAAACCGGCAACTGGGAAGTTGGTTTTGAAAAACCAGAAGGCCTTGAAGCCGTGAACCGCTGGCTGACGCTGGGCCGCACATGGGCACCGCAGAACTACGCCGACCTGGGCCAGGGCGACCTGATCGCACTGATGTCCAGTGGCCGCCTGGCACAGGTTCACATGGTGGGTGCTGCCGCCCCGAACTTCGACAACCCGGAAAGCTCAACTGTCGTCGGTATGATGGGCGCAACAGTTGCTCCGGGCCTTACAGCAGAAACACGCTCCCCACGTTCTGGTATGTGGGTTATGTCGCATCCGTCTAACCTGCCGCTGGAGCGCCAGCAGGCCGGCCTTGAGTTTGTGAAGTGGCTGACCACAAAGGACAACCAGGTTGCTTACACGCTCGCCGGGGCCATTCCAGTTCGCCAGGATGCCTACGAAGAACTGTCTACAGACGACGCTGTCGGCTGGTGGACTGGCGCATTTGCAGAGAGCACGCCGTTCATCAAGCCAGAAACCCGCCTGCCAGAAACGCCCATCATTCGTGATAGCGTCAGCACCCGCATGGCACAGGCTTATGTGGATGAAATTTCGGCAGAAGAAGCTGTTGAACTGATGGGCAGCGAAATCCGCGCCATCATGGAGGATGCTGGCTACAGCATGGGTTAACCCCCCCTCAAATCCTACAGGCATCCCTGCTGCGCGGGGGTGCCTTCCAGTTATTATAGGAAAAATTATTATGACTCAGGACGTTCTTCAATCTCCACGCCCTGTGGCGGATACTCCCCGGCGCATACTGCCGAATGTTTTATTCGGGCAGGGTAGTTTTAAATACTGGGCGCTGGCACCGCTTGTCATTGTCCTCGCTGTGTTAACTGTGCTGCCCATCCTGCAATTGCTGCGCATGAGTGTATCGGACATCCAGTTTGTAGAGGGGCAGCTTGAATGGGAATATGTAGGGCTGGAATACTTCGAGGATTTACGGGCAGACCCCATTGCCATGATTGCTATCCGAAACACGCTCACGTATGTGTTTTTCGCGGTGTTGATTGAAACAGTACTTGGTTTCTTACTGGCATTCGCGGTCAGCCGCACAAGAGCGCTGGCAGTACTCTATCGCAGTGTGGTCATTATCCCGCTGCTTATCCCGCCGGTAGCAATCGGCACCATGTGGTCACTCATCTATGACTACAACTACGGCCTGATTTCGACGGTTTTATTCAGTCTGGGGGTAGCAAATCCGCCGCTGTGGACGGCTGACCCGGATCTGGCGCTGCTTTCGGTCATCATTGTGGATGTGTGGCACTGGACGAGCTTTATGTTCCTCATCATGCTGGCGGGGATTGAATCACTGCCGGTTTCCCTGGTAGAGGCGGCCCGTGTGGACGGTGCAACCGAGCGCCAGATTTTGCAAAAAGTTATTCTGCCGCTGATGGCCCCGACGATTCTAATTGCCATGATGCTGCGAACGATTCTGGCGTTCAAAGTCTTCGACCAGATTTTTGTGCTTACGTCCGGTGGCCCCGGCACGGCCACGCAGGTCATCAGTATGCACATCTACAAAGTGTTCAGCGAACAATTCCGGCTCGGCTATGCGTCGTTCCTGTCGTTGCTCGTCACCATGATTATGACTGTATTTGTTGTGTTCTACCTGTGGGCCAATAGCCGCGTGAGGAGCCGTTTATCATGAAGCGTAAAACCTATCAGACCATTCTGCTTAACGGTATGTTGCTCATCATGGTCATCATGATTTTAACGCCAGTGGCCTATATTTTTGCAACGTCGCTGAAGAGAACCGCTGACATTTACAGCGGTACCCTGCTCTTCGAGCCACAGATCAACAACTACCAGGAGATTTTCACGGGTAGCCGCAGCAACTTCATAGAACTCACGCGGAATAGCCTCGTTGTAGCGTCCGTCACGGCAATTATCTGCGGTATTATTGGCTCACTTGGCGCGTATAGCATTACCCGCCTCAAGTGGTCTCGCTGGGTAAACGGCGGGATATTGATATGGTTGCTGTTCGTAAACATGATGCCGCCGATTGTGTTTGTAACGCCTTACTATCTGTGGACGCGCTCACTGGGCATTTACGACACGCCATTTGCTGTGGTGATGGCACATGTGGTGCTGAACATGCCATTGGCTGTGATTATGATGACGAACTTCTTTGCTGAAGTGCCAAAGGAAATGGAAGAGGCGGCCATGATTGATGGCTGCAATCAGTTCCAGGCATTTATGCTGGTGGTGGTGCCCATGGTGCGCCCCGGACTGGCGGCAATGGGCGTGCTGGTGTTCGTGTTTAGCTGGAAAGAGTTTCTGTTCGCGCTTTCGCTCACTACGACCAGAGCCGGACGTACCATTCCTGTTGGAATTGCCAACTTTGTGCAGGAGTTCAACATTCGCTACGGCGAGATGGCGGCGGGGTCGTTTTTTGCGATGATCCCGGCACTTATTCTGGTGCTGTTTGCACAGCGGCACATCATTAAGGGCCTCACGGTGGGTGCAGTAAAGGGATAACCGATGAAAGTTGTCATTATTGGCGGTACCGGGCATGTCGGCACTTACCTCGTTCCGCGCCTTGTAGAGGCCGGGTACAGGGTGGTATGCGTGACGCGCGGCGAAAGCGAACCGTACCTGCCACACGCTGCATGGAATGTTGTGGAGCGTGTACAGATCGACAGAACCGAAGCGGAGCAGGCCGGGACGTTCGGCGAGCAGATTGCCGCCTTCGAACCAGACATCGTGATTGACATGATCTGTTTCACACTGGAAAGCTGCCAGCACATCGTCGATGCGCTGCGTGGCCGGGTGGAGCACTTCCTGCACTGCGGTACTGTCTGGATTCACGGGCACAGTACGGTTGTCCCTGTCACGGAAGACGCCCCGCGCCAGCCTTTCGGTGAGTATGGTATTCAGAAGTCTGCTGTAGAGCGTTACCTGATGAAAGAAGCACGCCTGAACGGATTCCCGGCAACGGCTCTGCATCCGGGGCACATCGTCGGGCCGGGCCACACGCCAATCAACCCGCAGGGCAACAAAAACAATGACGTGTTTGAAATTCTCGCCAGAGGTGACATACTCTCTCTGCCCAACATCGGCATGGAAACGGTTCATCACGTCCATGCTGATGACGTAGCACAGGCGTTTATGCTGGCGATAGCGAACTGGCGGGTTGCCGTGGGGGAGAGCTTCCATACGGTGTCACCCGGCGCGATTACACTGCGCGGCTTTGCACACGCGTCATCGGCATGGTTCAATCAGGAAGCGAACCTTACGTTTATGGGCTGGGAAGACTGGCGCAAAACTGTGCCGGAAAACATCGCTGCCGCCACGTGGGATCATATTGCACACAGCCCGAACGCCAGCATTGAGAAGGCGCGGCGTATGCTGGGCTATGAACCGCGTTACACATCGCTACAGGCCGTCAAAGAAAGTGTCGATTGGCTGGTTGAGCACGAGCAGATCAAAATTTAACTACATGGCCGGCTACCACGCCCGCCCCATGAGAGGTGTCTTCTATGAAAGCCATTATGGTGATGTTCGACTCGCTCAACCGACGTATGCTGGAGCCATACGGCTGTGACTGGACGCACACCCCGAATTTCCAGCGCCTGGCAGAGCGTACTGCAACGTTTGACCGTGCCTATGTGGGCAGTATGCCCTGTATGCCAGCCCGCCGTGAGTTACACACTGGACGTTATAATTTTCTGCACCGGAGCTGGACGCCACTGGAACCATTCGATGACTCCATGCCAGAACTGCTCAAGGAAAATGGCGTTTACACCCACCTCGTCACAGACCACCAGCACTACTGGGAAGATGGCGGAGCGACCTATCACCAGCGTTACAGCACATTTGAATTTGTTCGCGGACAGGAGGGCGACCCGTGGAAAGGGTACGTGAACCCGCCTGTAGACATTCCACCGAATACGCGCTCTAAAAACGACCCGAACATGAAAGACACGTTCTGGCGGCAGGATTGGATTAACCGCAGCTACTTCCCCACGCCAGAAGACCAGCCCCAGACGAAAACGTTTGGCCTCGGCATGGACTTTATCCGCGCCAACCACGAGGCCGATAACTGGTTCCTGCAGATTGAAACGTTCGACCCACACGAGCCGTTTTTCTCCCATGAGGAATTCAAGAAGCTGTACCCGTTCGGGGATTATGAACCACCGGATGACCTGCCATTTGATTGGCCCAGTTATAAGCCGGTAGATGAACCGGACGAATACGTTCAGTTTATGCGCTACCAGTACGCGGCGCTGCTGAGCATGTGTGATACGTACATGGGCAAAGTGCTGGATCTGATGGATGAGCTAAACCTGTGGGAAGACACCATGCTCATTGTGTGTACAGACCACGGCTTTTTGCTCGGTGAGCATGATTGGTGGGCGAAAAACAAGCAGCCGTGGTACAACGAACTCGCCAATGTCCCGTTCTTCATGTGGGATCCGCGCAGTAAAGTCGCCGGGGAACGCCGCCAGAGCCTCGTGCAGATGATCGACATCCCGGCAACACTGCTGGAGTATTTTGGTGTGGCCTTACCGCCGGATATGCAGGGACGACCGCTGAAAGATGCTGTCGCCAGCGATACTGGCGCACGTACCGCCGGACTATTTGGTATTCACGGCGGGCATGTGAACTGCACGGATGGCAACTATGTGTATATGCGTGCCCCGGCCAATGATGACAACGCGCCACTGTTTGAATATACCCTCATGCCGACGCGGATTCGGTCACGCTTCAGCGTGGATGACCTGCAAAACACCGAACTTTCGGAGCCATTCAGCTTTACAAAGGGCTGCAAGCTGATGAAGGTGCCGGCACGGGCGTGGTCAGATGTGCATCCGTTTACAACCCTGCTGTATGATCTCGTTAACGACCCGGAACAGCAACAACCCATCGCAAATGATGATGTTGAGGAACGCATGATTTCACTCATGACCGCGCTCATGAAAGAAAATGATGCCCCGGCGGAACAATTTGAGCGGCTGGGGTTAACATAGTTCTGGCGCTGCTTTCGTCCTCTTACATTGCGGGTTGGGATAGAGAGCCACAACCACCCGCATGTAAGCACTCCAGCAGGTTCGCTGGCAAATCAATCATCTGGACGGGGCTGTTTTAACGTCGCTTCCCCTGTCATAGCGCGGATGCCGGATAAACGGTACATCTACTCTTCCTGCTCTATTGAGTGGGAAAGTCTACTTTGTCCTACCCCATCCGATTGTTCGAGCGATTCTGACTTCAAGCATGATCTTGAGAGAGCTACTTGCCACGGGCAGAATCAATGCTGCCAGATCGACCTCTAAGTAAAGCAGTTCCATGTGCGCCCGATTCATCTCATTGTGGTTCAGTTCATCCGCGATCTAATACAGGTGCAGGGTTGAGTAAACCGTTCCAGCCGCGACACGATGAGTCTATCCAGACCCCCACAGGTGAATAAATCAACAACGTTGCGCTGGTGGTACAATCGTTAAGAGCATATCAAGCTATACCTGTCCGTATGACTGGCGGGCATAACGCCAGCAAGTTCAACGTAATCCGTAAGTCTCGCAACGGAGAAATATACGAGTGGAAAAGCAGACACAGTCAAGGCGCGTAACCATCAATGATGTTGCAGAAAGAGCGGGTGTTTCCTATCAAACTGTCTCCAGAGTGTTGAACAACCATCCGCGTGTCGCGGAGAAAACGCGAGATCGGGTCAATCGTGCAATTAAGGATTTGAACTACTACCCCAGTAGCGCCGCACGAGATCTTGCCGCACGACGGTCTCGTGTCATCGGTGTGGTCACATGCAGTTTAGCCTACTATGGCCCCACCCAGATGCTCGTTAACATTGAAGAGAGTGCGCGACGTGAAGGCTATGACCTGATTTTTGCGAATGTGACCCCCACCGACAATAAAAGTATGCAGGCCGCCGCCGACATGCTTCGGCGTTGGGCTGTCGCTGGCGTCCTTGTCATTGCTCCGGTAAAAACCCGAGCCTATGCAGCGCTGCTGGAGGAGATCAACGGAATTCCCTGTGTGCAGATCGACATTGAGCGTGGCACGGATGCAGCATCGGTGATCTTCGACCAGTATCGAGGGATTCAACTGGTGATTGAGCATCTCGTTTCGCTTCAACATCGGCGTATTGCTATGATTGATGGGCCAGAAGAATGGTTCGGTGCAAAAGCGCGACACGACGGCTACTTTGATGCAATGCAAACAGCGAAACTGCGCACCCATGTGATTGGTCGGGGAGACTGGACTGCTGCGTCCGGGTATCAGATTGTCGAGTCCCTCGGCGCGGACGTTTCATTCAGTGCGCTGGTTGTTGCCAATGACCAGATGGCGTTGGGAGCGATGCACGCGCTGATGAAGGCTGGATACCGTATACCAGAAGATGTATCTGTGACCGGGTTCGATGATGTGCCGGAGGCTCAGTTCTTCACACCGGCACTCACCACCGTTCGTCAGAACTTCTCTCTGCTGGGTCAACAGGGCCTGCGGCAACTACAGCTTCTATTGGAAGACAGAACCACACCGGAACTACAGGTCATCATCCAGCCGGAACTTATTTTGCGGGCCAGTACCGCCACACCACATACCCTTTAAAAATTTGACAGCACAACTTTTTGATCTTATAATCAGCATGAATGTGAACGCTCACACTTGTTAAAATACTACAAATTACTTGTTCAGGTTGTTTTACTTATGATGTTAAACTCTTTGTGCGAACATGTCTGTGACTTACACGCCGAACTCCCCCCGAATCGGGCTGTGGCATGGAACAGTAGCAACATTAGCACCCGTGGCCCTGAACCCAATCATATGGTCACCAGACCCGGTGGCGCCGGATTCCAGAACCTGACACCAGAAAACGTAGTATCCACCGATATTGACGGACAGGCCACTGACGGAAACCTCAGACCCGGCTCCGATAC
>JBCCQC010000130.1:0-9092 GCA_039024535.1 Chloroflexota bacterium | reverse complement strand
CTGCAAAAAACGGGCGTGTATGGATAGCCTCACACGCCCGTGCCACGCCATAGAGTCTACCGAATCTGCCCCTCGCCGCGCACCACCCACTTATATGTCGTCATACCTTCCAGCGCCATTGGCCCGCGTGCGTGCAGCTTCTGCGTACTCACGGCAAGCTCTGCACCCAGCCCGAATTGCCCGCCGTCGTTAAAGCGAGTGCTGGCATTCCAGAAGACTGCTGACGAGTCGACCTCGTTCAGAAAGCGTGTTGCGCTGTCCGCATCTTCCGTCAGGATGCCGTCGCTGTGGCCCATGCTGTATTCCTGAATATGGTCAATAGCTTCATCCAGCGCGTCCACCACCTTCAGGCCGCAAATCAGCGTCATCCACTCTGTACTGAAGTCGTCTGCGCCAGCCGGGTCAACGCCATCATAGTCACGCAGATACGCGATAGCCCGTTCATCCGCCTTGAAGCTAACACCATCTTTACCCAGATGCTCAACCACACGCGGCAGGAACTCCGCAGCCACCGATTCGTGAACCAGCACGGTATCCAGCGCGTTGCACACCGATGGGCGCGAGGTTTTCGCGTTATGGATAATGTCCAGCGCTTTATCAAAATCCGCGGATGGCTCCACATACAGGTGGCAGACGCCGATGCCGCCGGTGATGACGGGAATAGTGCTGTTTTCCATGCAGAATTTGTGCAACCCGGCCCCGCCACGCGGCACGATAATATCAACATACTGGTGCAACTTCAGCAGTTCGCCTACGTATTTGCGGTCTGTACTGTTAATGTACTGAATCGCATCCGCAGGGAAGCCCTGCGCCACCAGCGCATCGCGCATGACATTGATGAGCGCCGTGTTGCTGCGCAGGGTTTCTTTGCCACCACGCAGAATGGCCGCATTGCCAGATTTAATCGCCAGTGCCACCACGTCAACAGTGACATTCGGGCGGGCCTCGTAGATCACACCAAAAACACCAATCGGGGTACGCTGCCTGGAAATCACCAGACCGTTCGGCATCGTGCGCTCATCAATCACTTCGCCTACCGGGTCTGGCAGGGTCGCCACGTTACGCACATCAGCAATAATACTGTCCAGACGCTTTTGCAGGTTCAGCCGATCCAGCAGAGCTTCAGTCAGGCCATTTCGCTCGCCGTCGGCAAGGTCGAGCGCGTTTTCTGCCAGAATAAAATCGCGTTGATCCTGTAATGCCTCTGCAATGGCGACCAGTGCATTGTTTTTCTGCCCGGAGCTGGCCCTCGCAAGGTGGCGTGACGCCGCTTTTGCCCGCTTTCCCATCTCGGTGAGGTTGACATCGGTGTTAATCATATTGATATGCCTTTTTACTTCAACAGAACTAAATTATTGCGGTGGATAACTGAATCTCCGTAAGTATAGCCGAGAATCTCGGCAATTCGATGGGATTTCACGCCACACAGCCGCCGGATGTCTGTACTGTTGTAGTTGCTCAGCCCATGCGCGAACTTTTTGCCGTCTGGCGTTTCTACAGCGAGATGTTCGCCTCGCTGGAAATCGCCTGTCACATCTGTGACGCCCACAGGCAGCAGGCTCACGCCCCCGGTTTTTAACTTGCGTACCGCGCCCACATCCACGCGCAGGATACCATGCGGTTTTTCTGCCAGCAGCCAGCGCTTGCGGCTTTCGATGCGGTTTACGGTACGGTCAAAGCGCGTGCCAATGCTTTCGCCGTCTACAATGCGCGTAAGTACATTGGGTTCCCGTCCGGCACTGATAACGGTGGTTACACCGCTGCGGCTGGCAAGCTGCGCCGCTTCGATTTTGGTTGCCATGCCGCCGGTACCCAGTGGCGTCCCCACACCACCGGCCAGCGCCATCGTGTTCTCATCGATGTGCTCTACCACCGGGATAAACTGTGCATTGGCGTCCTTACGCGGGTCTGCGGTATACAACCCTGGCTGATCCGTCAGGATGATGAGCATATCAGCGTCCAGCAGGTTCGCCACCAGTGCAGAGAGATTATCGTTGTCGCCCACACGGATTTCGTCTGTAGCTGTGGCGTCGTTTTCGTTCACAATCGGCACAATGCGCTGCTCAATCAGCGTCAACATCGTGTCCCGTGCATTCAGGTAGCGGTGACGGTCGCCAAGGTCGCCACGCGTGAGCAACACCTGCCCCACCACCATCTCGAAAATGTCAAATAACTCGCCATAAATCTGCATCAGGCGGCTCTGCCCTACCGCGCTGAGCATCTGCCGTGCAGGGACGCTTTTGCCCAGTTCCGGGTAGTTCAGGCGTTCGCGTCCGGCAGCCTGCGCCCCGGAAGACACAATAACCATCTCGTGGCCCCGTGCTTGCAGGTGTGCAACCTGCTGCACAATTTCCAGCATCCGCTGGCGGCTCAGCCTACGGGTGTCATTGGTCAGTACGCTGGTGCCCAGCTTGACGATAATGCGTTGTGCGGACAATCCACATTCCCCTTTGATATTCACCGTCGCATTATAAGTATTGCAGGCGCTGGCTCAACCATCCACTTTGAATGGTTCTACAAATAGCATCTTAAATTGCACAAACTTCGCGCGAGTTTCTTGACAGATTCAAACAAATACCATACATTAAATACATCCGAAGCGTTTCGG
Organism: Chloroflexota bacterium; assembly: GCA_039024535.1. Classification (GTDB taxonomy): domain Bacteria; phylum Chloroflexota; class Anaerolineae; order Aggregatilineales; family Phototrophicaceae; genus DAOTTY01. Next base: position 6,484 of record JBCCQC010000130.1, on the reverse strand, counting down.
AAATATCATTTACTTATTTTTGTATGAAAAATGCCAGCGACGTTAAAAGATATTGCGAAAAAATCTGGTTTTTCTGTCACCACAGTGTCGCGTGCGCTCTCTGGTTACGATGACGTAAATCCCGGTACACGGGAGCACATCGTCACCATTGCCGACGAACTGGGTTACCAGCCCAACCACAGCGCCCGCCAGCTACAGGGACAGAAAACTCACACGATTGGCCTCGTAATCGCCCCACCTGCACATAACCCCGATGACGACTTTTACAGTTTGCTGCTCAAAGGCCTGACGTATGCAGCCGCACACAGCGGCTACGATATTCTGGCGAGTGCGCCAGCGGCAGACGCAACCGAACTGGATGTTTACCAGCGGATTGTGGGCAGCAAGCGTGTAGATGGCATGGTGGTCGCACGTACCAACCGCGATGACCGCCGCATTGCCTACCTGCAATCTGTCGACTGTCCGTTTATTGTGCATGGGCGTGCCGCGCCCGATGCCACCAGCAACTTTCATTACATTGACGTGGACAGCCAGCAGGGCATCATGGCCGTAACACAGCATTTGCTGGAGCGCGGACACACACACGTTGGCATTATTCTGCCCGCCGAGCAATTCGCCTTCAGCCAATACCGGCAGGCCGGCTACATGGCTGCACTGGCAGCATACAATATCATGTTCCGACCCGAATATTGTGCCTACGGCACGCTCACACTCGATAGCGGCTACACCGCCGCATGTCAGTTGCTCTCACAACAGCCACAGCTTACGGCTATCGTCGGCTGCAATGACTGGATGGCCCTTGGCGCAATGAAAGCTGTGAACGAAGCCGGATACACTATAGGCAAGGACTTCGCTGTTGCAGGCTATGACGATATACCCGCCGCAGCCCATGCCAGCACCAGCCTGACCACCGTCCGGCAGCCCATTTATGCGATTGGCGAAATGCTGATTGCCCGACTACTGACCATCATCAATGATGACCCCACTACGTTTCACCAGACGTTGATTGAACCTGAACTTGTCATCCGGGATTCCAGTGGGGGGTAACGGATGCAAACCTGTTTGAAAGGAGCATAAAACGAGAGAACACATCCATAACACACTTAATCTGCGTTTACTGTCTATAAAATATGTGGAGATAAACATGCGTACTAAACTTTCTGTAATGCTGCTGATGACCCTGCTCATCAGCATGATGGCAATTGGCCCCGCTGCCGCACAGGATACCGTCGAAATCGTCTTCTGGACGAGTGAAGTTCAGCCAGAGCGTATTGAGCGCCAGGAAGCTATCGCAGAAGCCTTCGAAGCTGAAAACCCCGGCGTTGACGTCATCGTCGTCCCGACCGAAGAGAACGAGCAGGTTAGCCTGATGACGGTTAACCAGGCCTCCAACACCCTGCCAGATCTTGTACTGCACTCTGTACAGTTCACGGCCAAGTGGGTCACGGACGGTGCCCTTGACACCGAGCGTGCTACTGCTGTCATCGAATCCCTCGGTACCGATACCTTCAGCGAAGGTGCTCTGAACCTCGCGCTGGTTGAAGAAGGCGTTTATGGCTCTGTTCCGAGCGATGGCTGGGGTCAGCTTCTCCTGTTCCGCAGCGACCTGTTCGAAGAGGCCGGTCTGGCTGCACCGGATAGCTACGAGAGCATCCTCGCCGCTGCCGAAGCCCTGCACGACCCCGAAGGCGATCTGATCGGCTTCTGTGGCCCGAACGCCCCCGACCAGGGTTACACCTGGCAGACCTTCGAGCACATTGCACTCGCAAACGGTGCTAGCTTCGTTGATGCGGACGGCAACATCACCTTCGATAGCCCGGAAATGATCGAGGCATTCGAGTTCTACAACGAACTGATGAGCAGCTACGGCCCCGGCGAAACCGGCTGGTTCTGGGATCAGACCCGCGCAAACTACCTCGCTGGCCGTTGTGCCATGACGATCTGGTCGCCGTTCATCCTCGACGAGATGGCTGGCCTGCGTGACAGCGCCTTCCCGAGCTGTGCAGACTGCGCCGATAACCCGGCAGCCGTTGCTGAGGCTACCGACTTCGTAGGTGCATTTACCGGTTACAGCAACGATGCACCGGCAGCATGGGGCAGCACCTTCAACATCGGCATCACCCCCAATGCAGACGCCGAAGCTGAAGCATTCATCGAATACTGGATGAACCAGGGCTACCTGGATGCGCTCTCCGTCGCGCCAGAAGGCAAGTTCCCGATGCGTAGTGGTACCCCGGATGAACCAACCACCTTCCTTGACGGCTGGGCAACTCTCGACGTAGGCGTAGACCGCCGCGCACCGCTGGGTGATTTCTACAGCGAAGAAGACCTCGGTGTGATTACCGGCGGCGCTGACGGTTACACCAAGATGGGCTTCGACGTAGGCCAGAATGTACTGGCAAGCGCTGTAGGCTCCGCTTTCTTCATTCAGGAAAATCTTGCTTCCTATCTCAACGGCGAGATTTCCGTTGAAGACGCTGTTGCAAACATTCAGATCGAAATCGAAGACCTGCAACTGGAACTCGAGTAAAGTAGTATCTCTGCGGGTGGGGCAACATTGCCCTGCCCGTCTTGTTTCTTCGCCCCTTCCTGATTACAACATTACAACGAGAACATACTGTGAACCTTATTTTTGAACTTATTTTCTGGGCGTTTGTGGGCGCATTGCCCGGCTTCTATATCTTTTTCATTCGCGGGTACGATACCCGTACGGGCGCTATCCTGGGCGGGTTTTTCGGGGCCATGATCGGGATGGTGGGTGTAAATCTCGGCATTGTCGCCAGCAGCCTTAGCGCTGTAGTCATCGTTATGGGGCTGCTGATTGTCGCACTGATGTTCCTGCCACAATCTATGTACGATACGCCGCCCACATTGCAACGCCGGATGTTGACCATTCTTGGGGCGCTTCTGATCTTCCTGTTTGTGCTGGTCGGCCTCAGCAATGTGGTGTTCTTCGGGCGCAGTGTCGATCCGGGCATCCTGACAATTTTTACGCTGATCGCCTATGTATTCCTGATTCCGCGTGGCAGCTACCAGAACATCCAGCCACGCGGCCAGCGCATCAGCAATCTGGCCTACTCCCTCACCATTCCAACCATTCTCATTGTGATGGGGATCGTGATTTTCCCGGTAATGTGGAATGTGATACTCAGCCTGCGCCCAATTGAAGTGCGCAACCTGCCAGAAGTGAACCTGCTGGATGTAAGCGATGTGACAGCAGAGGGCCGTTTATGGTACGCCAACTTCGAAGCACAGGCCGGTATCCGCTTTGATACAGTGGGATGCGAACCTGCTGAAGGTGCTGCTGGCTGTGCTGTAGATGAAGATGGCACGGTCATTTATCAGGATGCCCGCCGCACAATTGAAGATTACCGTGGCTGGCGAGAATCGGCCATGTTCCCACGGGGGGAATCCGCCCTGGTAATTGGCGTGCGCGATCCCGAATTCTACCCCATGATTTTCCGCACACTGACGTATACCCTTTCCAGCACCATCGGGGCGATCTTCTTCGGGCTGGTGGCGGCGCTTATTGTTCGGGATGCCTTCCCCGGACGTACCATATTCCGTGGGTTTTTGCTGTTTCCCTACATCGCGCCGGTAATTTCGGTGGCGTTCGTGTGGAAAGTGCTGTTGCGCCAGGATGGTCTGATTAACGCCTCGCTGGATACACGCATCAACTTCCTGGGTGACAACAGCCTGCTGCCACTGTTCATGGTAATTCTATTCCAGACGTGGCGCTACTTCCCGTTTGCGTTCCTGTTTTTGCTGGCACGTATCCAGGCGATCCCCGACGATATGTACGAAGCCGCGAAAGTGGACGGCGCAACACCGATTGCACGTCTATGGTTCATCACCCTGCCCCAGCTACGCGCTGTGTTCGGGACGCTGTTCCTGCTGCGCTTTATATGGACGTTCAACAAGTTCGATGATGTGTTCCTGCTCACCGGGGCCATTTCACAAACCAAAGTCATCCCCATTCAAATCTACGAGGCGCTGTTCCTCGAGAGCAACGTGGGCGAGGCCAGCGCCGTTGCCGTGATTATGGCGGGCATACTGGCTGTTATTCTGGTCATTTACTTCCGGTATTTCCTGGTAGAGGAGGCGTAACCCGTGGCTGACAATAATCGTGAGTTCTCGCAGGAAGAGTTTGAAAGCAATATGGCACGGGTCGCCCGCTGGGTGATGATTGTGTTCTTCTCTATCGTAACGATTTTCCCGTTCTACTGGATGCTGAACCTATCGTTCCGGCCAGAACAGGACATCCAGACCAATCCGACCAAGCTGGCCCCCTCCCGTGAGGATATTCAGACCACGATGCACCCGGTGGGCTGCTGGTTCCGCTATGGCCGTGATGAGGCCTACACGCCGGATGAGATCGTAGCCGGTATGCTGGAGCGCGAGTCTGCTACAGCGCTCATGGCGGAGTATGGGCTGTCACTGCTCGTGATTGAACCGGAAGAACTCCCCATCACCTACAGCATTGTCCCGGAAGACGACCTGACTGACGCGCAACAACGCAATATCGTCGCCGATGCTGAAAATGTGCCGGACGGCAGCGTGCTGGTCGCCAATATACCGGAGCAACCCGAAACTGAGTATCTGGCCGTCCCCACCGATGATGTCACGGCAGAACAGGAAGCCTTTCTGACAGACTACGACCGCCTCCCACAGAGCCAGCCACTGGTGATACTCGCCGCCGACAACGCTATCGCCGCCGGGGTCATCACCCGGACAACCGAAGCAGACCTGCTGGCCCGTGAAAACCTGACGCAGGTACCGGAAGTTTGCGTGAATGTGTTTAACCAGAGCAGTTTCACGATTGTACTGGTGGAACAGGGCTTCCCACCGTTCATCTGGAATAGCTTGCTGCTGGCCCTGCTCACGGTTTCGCTCACACTGTTACTGGCAATCCCCGGCGCATATGCCATTACCCGGCTGCGCTACCCCGGGCGCAATGCGATGTCATGGGGCATCCTGATGATTTACATGTTCCCGGCGATTGTGCTGGCAATTCCACTGTTCGTGATCTTCACACGCACAGGACTGCGCGAAACGCTGGAAGGGCTGGTGATTATCTATATGTCCGGGACGCTGCCGGTAGCGCTGTACATGCTGCGCAGCTACTTCATGACAATTCCGGTAGACCTGGAAGAAGCCGCCCTCATCGACGGCTGCACAGAGTTCGAAACGATCTGGCGCATCACCATTCCGCTGGCGATGCCTGCAATTGCCTCTGTGGCACTATACACGTTCATGATTGCGTGGAACGAGTTCCTGTATGCGTTCCTGTTCCTCGTCGGTGACCAGGATCGCTGGACGTTGCCACTGGGCTTGCAGCGCCTGGATAGCCAGGAGGTGCCCGTCACCGCGCTGATGGCCGGGTCGCTGATTATCAGTGTGCCAATTATCATAATTTTCTTCTTCTTCGAGCGGTTCCTGACGCAGGGGCTGACCGCCGGTGCAGTGAAGGGCTAGCCATGTTTGATCTTGACGGGTATTTCCTGCGCAAGCTCAATATTGCGCAGGGATACAAACCGCTGGACTTTGGCGGGGGTGGCATCACGGGCAGTGTGAACAAAGATGGGCGCATTATTGCCGTGAACAACTACCATCCCGAACACGGCTACGTGACGCTGACGAGCATTCCGGCATTCCCGGACGAAGACCGCTACGACGCGCAAAAAGTCCGGGCCTATCGCCGGTCGCTGGTGGATAACACGGGTTTCGGGCTGGAATTCGAGCAGGAGATCGTGGAGCGCGAGTACTATCTGATTGAGGACGCAGTGCCGTTCATGCGCTTCACACTGGCCGATGGCACAGTGGCCGAATGCCTGACTATTGGCAGTATGAATGACATGATGCAGGTGTGGGAGTTCTCCCGTGAGGGAGTGAAAGCGCGGGTTTCCGGCAAAATCTGGTTGCAACGTGCGGCCTATACCCAACTTACAGAGGGCGGCGTTGTGCCGTTTCCATCGGTGAAAACGTCAATCAGACTATCACTTGAAGGCGTTGTAGATCTTCAAAATGCTGCTGTTGGTGCGGTGGCATTCTTCACAATAAGAGACTCAATTGCTGAACAGGACGACGGACTAGTTCTGGGTGATACCACTTTGCGTGAACTTGAGCATATATATTATTTTTCCATTGATGCTTTAGGGGGTAGCGGAGAAGGCTCCGGTTCTCATCCTAGATGGATGTTTGACCTACTTGAAAAATATAAACAGAGCAGAATGCGCCATGAGAATCTGATCCTCAGCCGTGCAAAAGTTTACGGTTCAATCTGTTCAGTAGGCAATGATTTCCACTCAATAAACACCTGTATTCTGACGGATCACATGATTTTGCCCCTATCATGGAATAGGGATGCATATTATGTGGCCTCACTATTTTTTGATTCTGAAGATCGCATATACCAAGCTCACCTGAAGTGGCTGTTTGAGGACGCATGGTGTGGTACATATCATCGACAACACAGGAAGCCAAT
>JBCCQC010000129.1:0-9099 GCA_039024535.1 Chloroflexota bacterium | reverse complement strand
TGGCAAGCTGCTGCTGCACCTGCTGATCCTGCTCTGCCTGGTTGAACTCGTTCTCAAGAATGGTGATTTCGTAGCAGGCGTTGGCCGCTTCGTTCTGGAGGCCCGTAATCAGGCCGTTCACATAGCGCTCGGAGCGTGCAGGGGTAAAAGCAATCAGTTCACCGGCTACGGCTTCACAATCTTCAGAGATGTCCTGTGCGCCCACAACTGAAAATGCAGTCACAGAGATAGCAAGAACTGTAAGCATGACAAGAATTTTTTTAAACATATCGATCTTTGTTCCTTTTTACAGTGTTAAACGTTATTAATTGGCGGGTTGCTCAATGTGTTTGTATGCCTTCTCAATATATGATGCGAGATCAGGCACATAGTAAACAACCACTACGGAATCCTCTTTGCCTGAGGTTTACATCAGCACCGGCTGTGACGATAGGTAGTCGTTCCAGCAGGTTGCCCGTGTGCCTCATGGCATGGGTCATGGAAAAAATCCGGGGCAATTTCAGTCGCCAGTGACGGTGCCAGATGCAGGCTATCACCATCCCGGCAGGGCATCACCCCCTTCCAACTATTTTTGCCATAATCAATCTCAACTCAGACCAACACCCAGCCGCCGTCAATAGACACGTTCTGCCCGGTCATCATGTCACTTTCATCGGAAGCGAGGAAGGTTGTCGTACCAACAATATCTGTCGGGGTAGACGGACGACCAACGATGGTGTTGCTGGCTGCACCCAGGATCGCCTCACCGGGTTTTTCAGTATTGCCAGCATCCATTTCCATTTTATCCAGCATCTCCCACAGCGGGGTTTCTACAACGCCAGGGCTGAACGAGTTGACGCGGATGTTATGCTCTGCCAGTTCGCGTGCCGCTGATTGCGTCATGATAATGACGGATGCCTTACTTGCACAGTAGGGTGCAATGCCGGGGAAGCCGGTACGCGCCACAGCAGACGCAGTGTTAATAATCTTGCCGCCGTGCCCCTGCTTGACCATCTGCCTGGCTGCTTCCTGCATACACAGCAGGACGCCCCAGCCGTTGACGGTCATAATCATATCCCAGTTTTCTTGAGTGTAGTCAAAGATGCCCATCGGCTTATTAACGCCAGCGTTGTTGAAGATCACATCCAGCTTGCCGAACTCGTCAACAGTCTTTGCAATCATCGCCTGTACAGACTCACGGTCAGTTACGTTGACTTTTGCTGCAATGGCGCTACCGCCATCCCCTTTGATTTGATCTGCAACGGCCTGCGCCTTTTCTTCATTCAGGTCTGCCACGACGACACTTGCACCTTCCCTGGCGAGGTCTGCGGCAATTGCCGCGCCAATACCCTGTGCGGCGCCGGTTACAATAATGGACTTTCCTTCTACACGTCCCATAATTTGAATAACTCCTTGTTTGTTGATTTAAGTAATTTGTTTTATCGGAGGTAGGGTAAAAACCCACTGCCTCCGGGTTTCACATTGAACTTATTGTCGTGCCCGTTAATCCAGCAGGCTCAACGGGTTTTCCATCGCCTGCGCCAGCGTGTCTAAAAATTTTGCGCCGCGTGCGCCATCTACTGCGCGGTGATCGCACGATAGGCTCAGGGTCATCATTGGTTGAATGACGATTTCTCCGTTCACAGGTATAGCGCGTTCGCCAATCGTCCCGACGGCGAGTATTGCTGCCTGCGGTGGGTTCACAATCGCGTTGAAGTTGTCGATACCGAACATGCCGAGGTTGCTGATAGTGAATGTGCCACCTTGCAGGTCATGGGGCTTCAGTTTGCTATCCAGTGCGCGTTGAACAATTTCTGCACGACGCTCTGCAATTTGTACGGTTCCAATCGCATCTGCATGATGAATCACTGGCACCAGTAGCCCCTGTTCTACAGCAACCGCCAGCCCAACGTTCACATCCTCGTTAAACACGACACCTTCGCCGTTCCACTGACCATTCACATACGGGTTTTGCCGCAGCGCATGTGCAACCGCCTTCACCAGCAGGTCAGTGTAGGTGATTTTTGTGCTGCTGCGTGCTTTCAAACCGGTTCGCCACTCAACAAATGCCGTCGCGTCCACCTCACGCTTGAGGTAAAAGTGTGGCACGGTTTGCCAGCTTTGCGTCAGACGTTGTGCCATGCGTTTCCACATAGTGCCAGTTTGTACCTCACCTGTCACTGTGGCAGGGGCGGGCGCAGGCTCAGTCGGAACATGTGTTGTTTGCACGGTTGCAGCAGGTGGTACATAGGCAAGCACATCCGCTGCGATGACTGCACCGTCCGGGCCACTGCCTGTGATCTGCCGTAGGTCGAAACCCTTTTCCTGTGCAAGGCGGCGTGCCTTCGGTGAGGCGAGTACAACGCCGCCGCGCTGTGGTAAACCGTTTGTGTTGCCGCTGATGTACGCTTCAACGTCAGAGCGGGTCACTTTTTTGCCAGCGGCAGCCACCTGCGATAAGTCAACGCCGTGTGCGTCAGCAACGCGCTGCGCCACCGGGGTAACAGGTTTCGCCCCTGCGCCATTCGTTGTCGCAGTCTTCTGCAACGGCGATTCTGTTACGGTTTGTGGCGCAGGTGCGTTGCCCCCCGATGGCGCACTCTCGCCGGGGGCAAGAATATACGCGATAACCTGCCCGACGGGGACATCTTCGCCAGCAGCAGCACTGATGCCACCAAGCACTCCCTTCGCATTCGCTTCAACCTCAACCGTTGTTTTGTCGGTTTCAACTTCCATGATGGGGTCACCCTTTTCGACGGTGTCCCCTTCGGATTTTAGCCACGCAATGAGACGCCCCGTGTCCTGAGACATCCCCAGCGCTGGCATAATAACTTCTTTCGCCAAAATCGTACCCTCTAGGAACCGCTACCGTTGGAGGCGACCGCATCACCAACCGGCATTAGCGGTCGTCCCTGCGGGTTGATGCGCGGGTTGTTCCACTGGCTTTCTGTGTCGCGCACACCGGATAACGGGCCGGTTGCGGTGTAGTACTTCACACCTGTGACCATCAGTTCTTCTGCCGGGAAGCGTGAAATAACTTCACAGCCATCTGCGGTAACAACCAGTTCTTCCTCAATCCGTGCCGCAGACCAACCATCAGAAGCAGGCCAGAAGGTTTCCAGTGCGAAGACCATACCTTCCTTGATCTCCTCAGGGTGATCGAACGATACCATCCGGCTGAACACGGGTTTCTCCCAGATAGCCATGCCCAGCCCATGACCATACTGAAGTGCAAATGCAGCTTCTTCGTCCGGGAACCCGAATTCTTCTGCTTTCGGGAAGGCTTCACCCACAACATCGGCGGTGGTTACGCCCGGCTTAATCATACTGATGGCATGGTCAAGGATGTCCCGGCACTTCTTATAGGCATCTACCTGCGCCTGTGAAGCACTGCCAACAACAAATGTGCGATAGTAACAGGTACGATAGCCCATATAGCTGTGGAGGATGTCAAAGTATGCCGGGTCACCGGGGCGCAGTATACGATCACTGAACACGTGTGGATGTGGGCTGCATCTTTCGCCAGAGATCGCGTTAACGCCTTCAACGTATTCACTGCCCATCTCGTACAGACGCTTGCTCACCAGCGCCACCGCATCACTCTCGCGGAAGCCCGGAACCATTGCACGGTACAGTTCATCGTATGCCGCATCCACCATAGCCGCCGCCGTGCTCAGCAGGGTAATTTCATCCTGAGACTTGACGAGGCGTGCGTTCTGCATCATCTGTTGCCCGTCAATCACGGTAACGCCGAGGTTTTGCAGCGCAAATAGAATCGGCAACTCAACAATATCAATTGCAACCGGATCATTCTGCACGCCATGCTCTACCAGTTCATCGTAAATCTTCCTGGCAACTGCCTCCGCCCGCCCGGTCTCCGGGGCAATCGCACCACGCAGCAAGGTTGGATCCGGTCGTGAGTTGCCATCCGCAATCCACGGCGCGTAAAGTTGATGGTGCTTCGCGGCACTACCAAAGTCCCACAGCACCGGCTCTGCGCCCTGTGGCAGCAGTGTAAAGCGGCTCATTTTGTCCATCGCCCACGTGCCAATGTGTGTAGCAGTGATGTAGCGGACGTTGGTCATGTCAAAGCACAGTAGTGCCCCGGCTTCTGACTCAGCAAGGATAGACTTAATGCGGTTCAGGCGGGCATTGCGCAGGCGATCCCAGTTGACGCGCTCCTCCCAATCCACTCCCATAACACCGTGGGTTTGTGTCGGCATAGACATAAGTTGTGTTATCTCCTCAATAATGTGTAGTCGTGTACTGTTTTCTATTTGCTATATTCTGTTTCTATATACGTCAGGCACGCCCCATCAGGGTTTTTGCCATCGCGGTTACGCGGTCGGCATCCGGTACAGTAATGTCCTCCAGATTCGGGGAAAATGGGATCGGCACATTCATCGCCCCCATGCGCTTTACGGGTGCATCCAGATAGTAGAAAGCCCCGTCTGCAATGACACTCGCAATTTCTGCCGTGGCCCCATATTGTTCATAGCCCTCGTCAATGACAATCGCACGACTGGTTTTCTTTGCAGACTCAATAATCGTTTCTGTGTCCATCGGAACCATTGTGCGCGGGTCTACCACTTCAGCATGAATGCCGATTTCAGCAAGTTGGTCGGCGGCGGCAAGTGCCACATCAACCATACTGCTGGTGCCCACCAGTGTAATATCTGTGCCCTCTCGCTTAACCTCCGACACGCCCAGTGGAATCGTGTACTCACCCTGTGGCACAGGCCCTTTTATCTGGAAACTCAGTTTGTCCTCAAAAAATACGACCGGGTTGTTATCCCGAATAGCGCTTTTCAGCAGTCCCTTCGCATCATACGGTGTAGACGGCAGCACCACCTTCAGTCCGGGGATGTGGCTCATCCATGCGTGCAGGCTTTGCGAGTGCTGGGCGGCACTGCGGCGGGTAGCGCCCAGTGTAGTACGCATAACCATCGGTACACGCAGCTTGCCACCACTCATGTAATGAATTTTCGCCGCCTGGTTCACCATCTGATCCATCGTCAGCGTGAGAAAATCACCGAACATGATGTCCACCACAGGGCGCATCCCTGTCATCGCAGCGCCCACACATATCCCTGTAATTCCAGCCTCACTGATGGGAGAGTCGATAATACGCTCTGTGCCAAATTCATCAACGAGGCCAGAGAGAACCTTGAACGGTGTTCCTGCTTCGGCCACATCTTCCCCGATAATGAAAACATGCTCATCGCGGCGCAGTTCTTCAGCAAGGGCCTCATTAACAGCCTGTGCAAACGTAATCTCGCGGGTGGTTTCCTCAGTCAGCATAGACATGTAACGTCACTTCCTCCTGCGGTGGGTAGGCGGCATCAAGTGCATACCTGACCGCATCCTCAACATCTGCCTCAACATCGTTGTCAATCCTGTTGAGTAAGCCCCGGTCTGCAATGTTTTGCTCAATGAGCCATGCACCAAAGTTCTTGATCGGGTCGCGGTTGGTCTTCCACTCTGCTTCTTCATCCTTTGTGCGGTAGTAAGTGCGGTTAATGTCCCCCACGTGGTGCCCGTAAAAACGGTAGGTACTGGCAAGTAAAAAAGAAGGGCCTTCACCCTCGCGGGCACGCTTCACCAGCTTCTGCATAGCCAGGTAAACAGCACGCACATCCTGTCCATCTACCTCAACCGAATGAATACCGAATGCCTCTGCCCGTGCCGATAGTTCCCCGGCGGTCGTCTCTGAAAAGTGAGTGTATTCGTTATACATATTATTCTCACAGACGTAGATCACCGGCAGGCTCCACAGTTGTGCCATGTTCATCACTTCGTAAAAAAGCCCCTGTCCCAGCGCACCCTCACCAAAAAAGCACACCGCAATCTGGTCGCTACCCCGCATTTTCGCAGACATTGCCGCGCCAGTGGCGATGCCAGCACTACCGCCAACAATCGCGTTCGCGCCAAGGTTGCCGCTTTCCTGATCGGCTATATGCATAGAGCCACCCTTGCCACGGCAATAACCCGCCGCCTTGCCCAGTAGCTCTGCAAACATGGGCTTAAACTCTGCGCCCTTCGCAAGGCAGTGCCCATGCCCGCGATGCGTGCTCGTAATGTAGTCTTCACGGGTGAGTGTTTCGCAAACACCCACTGCCACAGCTTCCTGGCCGCTGTACATGTGGGTAAGCCCCGGCATTTTCGCAGACAGGTAAAGTTGATTGGCCTGTTCCTCAAAAGCGCGAATCTTCGCCATTTGCTGATACATCTGAACCCACTGCTCACGGTCAACAGCAGCGCTGCCCTCCAGTGGGGGGAGTGATGGGTTTTCCATCCAGGTCTTCCTCATAGTTCAAACAATGTTTTCTGTACCGCTGTCCCGCCGCACCTGCTCCAGGTGTTGCTGCATCGCTCTGCGGGCAGCCTCTGCATCTCCAGCTTCCACAGCGGCTATGATGCGATGATGATGTTCCTGCCCACGCTCACGCGCACCCTCAACACGGGCAATCTTTTCCCGCAACTCATGAACCAGATCCACAATGGACGCAATGAGGTATGGAGCGATGGCGTTGTGTGTTGCTCTGGCGAGCGAAAGATGAAATGAGTGATCCTCACGGGTGTACCGGGGTATGTCTGTGAGGTTGGCATCCATCAATGAAACGGCATGTTTCATCGCATGGATGTCCTGTGGGGTCGCACGGCGGGCGGCAAGTGCCGCAATCTCCGGTTCCAGAATTTCTCGGATTTCCACAATGTCGGCAAGGCTCTTGTTCTTGCCAATAGACATGATAAGTCCGAATGATTGGGTAAGCGCCTCGCCCGTTCCATCGACGACAAACGTACCCGTTCCGGGACGTATTTCGATGAGGCCTTCTTGCTTTAGCGTTTTAATGGCTTCACGAACGACGGTTCGGCTCACACCATACTGCGCAGCAAGTTCACGCTCATTGGATAATTTGTCGCCCGGAGACAGCTTTCCGTCAATAATTTGTGTGCGAATTCGCTCCGCAAGTTGCTCATAGAGCCGGACGTTTGTTAAACGATCAGTTTTCATAAAAAGCATCTAACGTAAAGGTATAGTTGTATAGTGGTCATACCACAGCGTAAAGATAACATGAACCGATAAAGATTGCAACAAGAACTTCTCGATCTAATTTCGGGAGCGGGTGAATATTCAGGCCTGTGGGTAGACTATAGATGCGTGGATATGCAGTGCCACACCCACCCACAGGCAGAAATGCAATCTATTGCGTCCGGGGCATCGCCTGCATGTGCGCCGCGATGTGCCTGTGACTGCGCAGGGCGATTTAACGCGGAGAGGGGTAAAAACACGCTATAATCCCCGCGCAGACGAACGTATGAGGGGTACCCCAATGTGGAAAAAACTGGAAACCATCCTGTGCGAACACCGTTTCATTGTGGGCGTGACGCTGCTGGCAGTGCTGGTGATTGGCGCCTTACTCATCACAGAGCGTATTCTAATGGCGATGGTAAGGCCAGAACCACAGAACGATTACCTGCTGAGGGATGAACTGGGCTTCTGGGTGAACGTGATTACCGAGGTATTCGGCATTGGCATCACCGTGGTGATTATTGAGCGGTTCAACCGGCGGCGGGAAGATCAGCGCCGTGCGGAGGAAAACGCGCAGGAAGCACAGCGTAAACGAGAAGAAACTATAGCTCGTATCATACGGGAAATGCGGAGCTCGGACGAAAATGAGGGAAGACGTGCTACCGAAGAAGCTAGAGAGATCGGTATTCTTGAGGACGGTACATTTCATGAGATAAATTTACTAAACGCAAATTTATCTGGGGCTGACCTTGGAAGGGCTGATCTTTCCGGTGCTCATTTAGGCAGGGCGCAACTTGCAGTGGCAAATATGTATGAGATCAATCTATCAGATGCAGATCTACCGGAATCTGATATGTCAGGGGCAGATCTGTACAAAGCGAATCTAGAGAATAGTAATCTCTGGATGACCAATTTTTCCAGTGCAAGACTGAAAGGTGCTAAATTAAAGGGAGCAAATTTACGTAATGCAAATTTGTCAGATGCGGAGCTGGAAGAAGTGAATTTGTCTAACGTCAATTTGAGCTACACAGATATGTCCAACACAAATTTGCAAATGGCGAATATCTCTGACTCTGTATTGGCAAATGTAGACCTCTCGGGATCGTACATGAAATATGCTAATTTGGCAAATTCTGATCTATCGAATGCAAATCTGAGCAACGCTTCACTAAGTCGTGTAAATCTACAGGGTGTGGATTTAAGATATGCGAAGTTTAATGAAAAAACTGAATTACCAGATAAGACATATTGGACTCTAGCAGAGGATGTAACACGCTTTACCCGCGACAATCACCCGGAGTTATGGGTACCTCATTTCGTTGCCGCAGGCTACATAAGTTATCGAGATTGGAGAAATGTTGGTCAACCGCACCCGTGGGTAGATGCAGGGTACGGTGAAGACGAGTGGAACGAATGGGTGCGCGATGGCAGACCCGCTCACAAACCCACCGACGACCCCAACGCGTAGGGAGCGGGCATGCCCGCTCCGCCCCTACAATCGGCAAATGACGGAACGCTGCTGAAACGGAAGACAGGAACGACCGGGTACGCGATGGCAAACCCGCTCACAAACCCACCGACGACCCCGAATCGTAAATTTCATTCCGTGCCCCGGACATTCAACGGGATGTCCGCCTGCGTCTCTGCGCCCCTACAGGTGGGTGTGTTTATGACTGTGCGAGGCGGTTCAAATCCGCTTTGAGCGTGGGATACAGCGCCGTGAACTGCTCGTAACGCTCGTTGTAAAAGCCGTGCCGTGCCGCGTCCGGGTGGTACGGCTCCCCGTGGATCGCCACACGCGCCGCCATCTCGTCAAAGCTGGCGTAAACCCCGGCTCCCACCCCTGCCAGAGCCGCCGCGCCCACGCCGGTCTGCTCTTTCATCAGGGACTTGCGCAGTGGCAGCCCGATGACATCCACCAGAATGCCACGCCACACGTCCGCCTCCACGCCGCCGCCAGAACCAATGATGGTCTGCACACTGCCGCCGAGTTCCTGCGTAATTTCTACTGCCTGCCGCACGGCAAACGCCACGCCCTCCATCACAGCCCGCGCCAGATGTGCCCGTGTGTGGTAGCTGCTCAGGCC
>JBCCQC010000128.1:0-9134 GCA_039024535.1 Chloroflexota bacterium | reverse complement strand
GCCTGTTCAGCCCTCACAATCGCAACCATAGTATGTTCCTCGTGGCGTTTGACAACAATTTTTCTGCCATTAACAGTTTCAAATTTCTCGTGCAAGGTCACTACCACCAGATGCTCATTACCAGATGTTGTCTCATATTTTCCGTAGATAGCCGCGATGTTATCTTCATGAAAATATTTCGAAGACCTGAAAGGAAATGGTCGGCTTTGCACGGTTAATCTATTTTCATTAACCCGGAAATGGGTTCGGTTTGCGAGCATAGCGAAACACCAGTAAATCAGTCCGATTCCCTGTACGATAAACAGGAGAACACCAAATCGGGCATTTTCCAGATATTGTCCGGTAAACCATAACAGGATGCCTGCGCCGATCTCAATGATCGCCACGGGCAGCAATATCCACACAATGTGGCTATACCAGCGGCGCTGAATCTCCACGGCATCACCGTCCTTGATGACACGGATATAACGAGGAAGTTCGGTAGAATCGCCCATATTACTTCCGGTTCAGTTCGTAAATCACACGCAGCCCGTCCAAGGTGAGGTTCGGGGCCAGTACGTCGATTACATCGGTATGCTGGTTAAACAGCCGCGAGAGTCCCCCAGCGCCAATGACGGTGATCGGCTTTTCTGTGTTCATCCCGGCCTTGATGCGTTTCGTCAGCCCCTCGATGAGGCCCACATAGCCCCAGAACAGCCCGGACTGCATCGCATGAATCGTGTTTTTGCCCACCGGCGACGGCGGCGGGGCCAGGTCTACCTTATGCAGTTTGGCGGCACGGCTCACCAGCGCATCGGCGGCCAGGCCAATACCCGCTGTAATCGCGCCACCGCCGTAAGCGTTACCTTCCGTGAGCACATCGAAGTTTGTCGCCGTACCGAAGTCAATCACCAGTGCAGGCGGGCCATACAACGCACTCGCCGCCGCCGCATTCACCAGCCGGTCGGCACCGGCCTGCTGCGGCATGTCAATGTCGATGCCAATACCCAGATTGGTTTCATGCGAGATGACGATGGGGGAGACCTTAAAGTAGCTTTCTACCATATCGCGGAACGTCACCGTAAGCGTGGGCACCACACTGCTGATGATCACATCATTGACGGCACGGTAGCCCATATCTGCCGAGTTGAGGAAGTTGCGCACCAGCACAGCATATTCATCCGGCATTTTGTCCGGCACGGTGCGGGCACGCCACGTAATCTGCCACTCGTCTTTGTTCCACAGGCCAAGGTAGATGTTGGTATTGCCAATGTCGATAGCCAGCAGCATCGCGGGGGTCTCCGTTCAGAATGGGGAAAGTCAGTGTTTCCCCATTATATGGGGAGATAGTGCGGGTTTCGACGAAACGGCAGGGGTGTGGCATCCCATGCCCGGATAGATAGAATGATTAAAACCGGCAGGGCAGCCGTCGTGTGCGATTGCAAAAGCTCTCCTGCACCTCACCCGTCTGGCCGTAGGCAATCAGGTCATTGCGGCTGAAGATAAAATCAATGTGCGAGTTGTTCGCGTGGCAGTCGAAGCAATCGAACACACCATCAGTTTGCACTTCCAGCGTCTCCGGGTCAAAAACAAAAAAGTTCCACGCCCCGGCACGCTCTGCTGTCGCATAGTCGGCCAGTTCCCAGTTATCGCGCTTCACGGCCACATGCACTTCGGTGATGTCCCGGCGCTGACCGGCAAACGTGCTGTGCGCCTCAATCACAATCACCGTGCCACCGGGCAGGCGGGCGGTGCTGTTGGTTGCCACACGCTCTGCTGCGCCGGGGCTGATGTAAATATCGCGGCTGCGGCTGTCCGGGCGGTCTACGGTGGTGTAATGCACCAGCTCGTTACGGTAATCTGGCAAATCAAACGATGGCGCGTACACCGCATCCGGTGCAGCTTCCGTCTGTGGCATAGAGCGGCCCACAAACAGCAGCCCCCCCACAAATGCCGTTACCACAGCAATCAGCGCAAAGTATTTCGATAGCATCGTGTGCTCTTATATCCTGTGTTCATGACTTCATGGCTATTCTATCATCGCAATGTTGGAGACTGTGTAGAATAGGTTGCAAAATTATCACAATCTGCCGCATCATGGCGCACTCCGTGCCTGTCTATAAATTCCTGGCAGGAGCGCAGCCCCTTATCTCTCAGATAGCCTTTTAACGCAGGGTTCCGCATCAACCGGGCAGACGCTATGATTTATGAGACAACGACCATCGATGGAAACCACACACCCTATGCCCACCCCCTTCAGCCATCTCGTTGCCGTTGACCGGCTGCTGACCGATGCTGACGTACCCGCGACGATTCGGGACGTGCTCAATGCACAGCGGGCAGCCTACCTGCTGGGCAGCGTTGCGCCAGATGCCCGCGTGAATGCGGAAAATCCGCGTGCAGCCACACACTTCTATCACTACGAAATTCCCTACGAAAAAGCACCGTGGCGCATCATGCTGGACGAAAACCCGTCGCTGGCCGCCCCGACAAACCCGGCACATCGTGCGTTTGTAGCCGGGTATGTAGCGCATCTGGCGATGGATCAGGTGTGGACGGAGGATATGCTGGTGCCGTACTTTGGCAACGGGGAATGGGGCGCGGACATCAAGGCGCGGTTTTTTGTGCTGCACCTGATGCTGATTGACATGGACGAACGCGACCTGCATCTCATTCCGGACTACGCGCCGGATGAAATCTGTGCTGCACAACCCGACGACTGGCTGCCGTTCATGCCGCAGGATGTACTGATTGACTGGCAGCAGATGATCTACAACCAGATTAAACCCGACGGTGAAAGCAAAACTTACGACATCTTCGGGGAGCGAGTGAAACGCGCTGCGGACGAACTGCGCAGGCTGGCCGGGGACGATGACTGGATGCACGAACACCTGTGGCAGCACGTCCCGCGCACCATTATGGGTTCCGTAGAGGATGAAATGTACGACCACGCCCGCGACTCGCTGATTGCATACATGCAGGAACACTAACCCGATAAAACCGTGTGTAGGGGCATGGCGTGCCATGCCCCTACCGTAGAATTTCACAGATGCACACACCGGATGAATACCCCGTGACCACCACATACGACGAACAACTCCAGCAAGAGGCGGCCCTGTGGGGCAGCGTAGACGCCGCCAGCACCACCCCGCCAGACTGGGCACTGCGCAGAACCCTGCTGCATAACGCCATTATGCACACGGCAGATATTGACGCACTGCTGGCGCAGGTCACGCCGGGGATGCGCACGCTCGAACTGGGCTGCGGCCCCGGCTGGCTGACGCACGCAATGGCAAAACGTGGCGCACATGCCACCGGCATGGACATCAGCGAGCAATCACTGGAGGTAGCCCGTGCCTACTACGAACAAACCCGCGCCGACCTCCCCGGCACAGCAGATTACCATGTGGCCGACCTGAACCGGCTGCAACTGGAACCCGGCACCTACGACATCATCGTGACCAAAGGCACGCTGCATCATCTGCTGGAACTGGAACACGTCATCGGTCAGGTGTATGCCGCGCTCAAACCGGGTGGGTTATTCTGGGCCAGTGACCAGGACGGCGACGAGGCGCTGCACACCGCGCTGGCCGCCAGTGCGCTGATGTTCGTGCTGCCCACCACCGTGAGCTATGCCGATAAATTTGCAGGGCTGGCAAAGTTCGGTGCAGATGCTCCGTCGCGGATTAAAGCCAGCATGGAAGCCGAGGGCCTTTCGCCGTTTGAGGGGGCCGGACGTGACCACGACTGGGTAACGCTCATTGAGCAGCAGTTTGTGGTAGAGCGCAAAATCGTGAAACCGGCCATCACCGGGTATATGGCGCACCAGCTTAATATGCCAGAAAAGCCACTGTGGTGGACGCTGCGTGCGATTAAAGCAGTAGACGCACTGCTGGTCAAACTCGGTATACTGCACTCCACGGGCGTCATTCTGTACGCACGGAAGCCCCTGTGATTGACTTCACGTTTGTGCCACCCCATATCGGGTTTCGCTCTGTGGTGCTGCTGCATCACCGGCACAGCGTGGCATTGTTTGCTCACGACCACACCGGGCAAACGCACCTGCGCCATGCCTTCCCGGATGCGACACGCGCCATGCTCTACTGCGAAGCGCGGCTGGCTGTGCCGCTGGAGGTGTGGCTGCCCCTGCCGCCGGTATTGCAAGCGCTCCCGCAGAAGGACAGCCGCCTGCTGGACTGGATGGATATGCTGGGCGGCGTGCTGCGTGACCTCTATACCGGGAGTAAAATCCATGCCATCAAGCGCCACCGCACGTATGAGTTTGTGGGCCTGCGCGAGAGCAAAGAAGCTGTGGAAGCCATCCAGCATACGTTCCGAACCGGGCTGCCACTGTGGTATGTGGATGTGCTGCTGAATGTCGCTGTAGAACGGAGCCTGCGTGCTGGCGCGTATGCCCGTGCGGAGGGCTACTATCAGCAGCTTACTACCCTGCGCGGCGATGACCTGACCGAGCATTTGCAGGCCATCCACACGCAGATGGAAGGGTGATGTACGCAGCCAGTCCAGCCCTGTTGTATGCCACTATAAGATACCTATCCGGGACGATGAGAGGAAAACCCCCATGACAGATGCCAGAACCATCCCGCTTGCCGGGTACCGTGATTACACGCCGGACGAGATGCAGGCCCGTGCCCGCGCATTCTATGAGCAGAAGAACCGCCGCCGTACCATCCGTGATTTTTCTGACAGGCCGGTGCCGCGTGACGTAATTGCTGACTGCATACGCGCAGCGGGGACGGCCCCCAGTGGCGCGAACCAGCAGCCGTGGCACTTTGCCGCCGTCAGTAACCCGGACATCAAGCGAGAGATTCGCATCGCCGCAGAAAAAGAGGAATACGAGTTCTATCATGGGCGTGCGCCAGATGACTGGCTGGGTGCCCTCTCGCACCTTGGCACGAACGAGCGCAAACCATTCTTAGAGAAGGCCCCGTGGTTGATTGGCGTGTTCGGGCGGTCATATGGGCTGGACGCGGACGGTAGCCGAATCAAGCACTACTACGTTACAGAGAGTGTCGGCATTGCAACGGGGCTGCTGGTCACGGCGATGCACCATGCAGGGCTGGCAACACTCACACACACGCCCAGCCCCATGCGCTTTCTCAACCAGATCATGCAACGCCCGGATAACGAGCGCCCGTTTATACTGCTGGTAGTGGGCTACCCGGCAGATGATGTGCGCGTCCCGGATATTCAGCGCAAACCACTGGATGAAATTGCAACATTCTTTGAATAGGGACACAGTGATCGGTCTGATTTTCGGCTGAGCGCAGAGAAACCAGCACTGGCCCTTCCCCCGGTAGCGGCTGTGGTTTTGCTACTCTGCCGGCACGAAATTCACTTCGAACAGAGTGGGCCAGTACTTACCCGTGATAAGGAACACGTCATTTTCCGGGTCGTAGGCAATACCATTAAGCACGCCACCCCGTCCCGCAGCCTGCCGTTCTTCCGGCGTCAGCAACCCCGCCCCGTCAATCACAGCATTGACCACGCCCGTGGTATTGTCAAAGCGCAGGATAGTATCGCTGTTCCACACATTAGCGTAAATTTCATCGTCCACGCACTCCAGCTCATTAATCTGATCGACAAATGCGCCGTAAAGCGAGACGCGGTACGCGCCCATCTGCTCGAAGGTTTCCGGATTGCGAACGGTAATCACATTGGTGCCGTCACTGTGATACAGGAACTCGCCGTCATAGCACAGGCCCCAGCCCTGGTTGCTATACCGAAAAACACCCGCTGGCTCGAACGTATTCTCTGCGGCCCCGGTTTCCAGTTCGTAAACCAGTGCAGTCCCCTCACGCCACGTCAACTGAATCAGGCGGTTATCTACCAGCGCCAGCCCCTCTGCAAAGAACTCATCCGGCAGGTTAAAACGGCGCAAAACCTCGCCCGTCTCGCGCTCCACCGCCCGCAGCGACGACTGCCCGTACTGCCCGCCACTTTCGTACAGCAGGCCATCGGTGTGTAGCAGCAGCCCCTGCGTAAACGATTCAGTATCATGCGGGTATTCTGCCAGTACCTCCACCGTCAGGATTTCTACCGGTTCAAAGCCATCCTGTGCGGCAGCAGTCGCTACCAGCGCGAGTAAACATGAGAGGATGATAAACTTACGCATGTGTTTTGCCCCGTACTATAAAGCTAGCATTTATCTCTCGCATTCTAACGCACCCGCCATGAACTGCAACTCCCGGCAATGATGGACGCCTGTGCAAAACTCACATCAATTCTGCTTATATCTTATAAACTTCTTACACATGCGCTTTTCATGCTGCACCTGTACATTATGACACAGTTGGCAAAAGCCACTTCACACTCTGATATGTTAGTTTTTAAGGGAATGCGCGATGGGCAACAAAGATAAAGCACAAATTACTGTTATCTGGAAGAATCTTTACGGCGAAGAAATTTACGTGGAAACCCTCTCCGCCAACCGCGTAGCCAGCATCATCCAGTCCGACGACCGCGCCTTCTACAATACATTCGTGCTTCCCACTGGCGAGTCCGTCGACAGCGTACAGTTCAACACATGGTACTCCACCGCACCGGGTGCGATGCAGTAAGCATACGATTCTCCACCGGGCGGCGTTACGTAACACCGCCCCTCAAGGTTCACCCCCACCTGCCTGATATAACCCTGCATCACGACAGGATATATGCCTCCGGCGTAACATCGCGTAGCAGCGCTGCCACCAGTTTGACCGTGTGGTCGTAATCCTGCTGGCTGATGAGCGAGATCGGGCTGTGAATGTAGCGGGCGGGCAGGGAAATTGTGGCTGCGGGAACGCCACCATTCTGCACGTGGATCGCCCCGGCATCGTTGCCGCCGCCCCGCCGCGTTTTGAACTGGTGCGGGATTTCCTCGCGTTCTGCTGTGCCACGCACAAAATCCACAAGGCGCGGGTTAACGATAATGCTGCTGTCCATCAGGGTAATCACCGGGCCACCGTTCACGCGGCAGGTCGGGTTCGGTGTCGTCAGCATGTCGTCCGGGTCAGCAACCGGGTCGGGTATATCACTGGCAGTCGTCGTTTCCAGAGAAAGCGCCACGTCCGGTTGCAGGGCACGTGCCGCAACCTGTGCCCCACGCAGGCCCACTTCCTCCTGTACAGTAAACGCTGCCAGCACATCACACGGGTAGGGGCCACCCGCCAGCACATCAACCAGCATGGCACACCCGGCCCGGTCATCAAAGGCTTTGCCCCGCAGCAGATAACCAAGCTGGCCGTAAGCACTATCAAACACAATCATCGTGCCCAGAGGGGCTTTTGCCCTTGCATCCGCTTTGCTCATAGCCCCGATGTCGATACGCAGCGCACTGATTTTCGTCACGTTCTGGTCGCGGTTCTTGTGGATGGGTGCCCACAGAATGACCCCGGACAGTTCACCCACGCGCACACGCAACCCCGGTAAAATACGGGCATCAATACCGCCAACGCTCTCAAAGTGCAGTGTGCCGTCACCATCATAGCCCGTCACAATAAACCCGACTTCATCCATGTGCGCGTCCAGCATCACACGCGGTCGGCTGGTGCTATCAGTACCCTGCTTCCGTGCCAGTACATTGCCCATCGCGTCCACGCGCAGTTCATCAACATAAGGTTGTATGGCCTCTACAATCAGATCACGAACAGCGTCTTCCTGGCCGGCAATGCCGGGGGCGTTGGAGAGTGATTCGAGTATGGTCATCGTCTATCCTGTATCGTTTGCTGGCATGAGTGTAGCGGGTTCAGGGAATTTTCCCCACTCTATAAAACTCACACTTGCCGGAAAGCAAAGGGCCATGCTATATTTGTGAAGCAATGGGGGCGTGGTGTAGCGGTTAACATACTGCCCTGTCAAGGCAGAGATCGCGGGTTCAAATCCCGTCGCTCCCGTTGAGGGTATCACCCCAAAAGTCAGCACATCGCTGGCTTTTTTGATTTCTACTGACTCCTCAAAACCCATTATAATAGGCTCAGATGAAAACGGAAACAGCATCTGACCATGACTCCAATTCGCGCACGACACAACCTCTACAAGGGCATCAATGCCCATCTGCACAGCCTATGGCAGGCTGAAGGTGGCTGGAATGGCTTTCACTCAAGCCACATTGTCTACCTTACTACAGCGCTGAAAGCCGAGCTTCTTCCGCTGGGGTATACTGCCGAGATAGAATCGTCACTGCAAATCCGGCGGTTCGATCAGCCGATTGGTCGCCCTGAATCTGACGTGTTGATATTCGATACCGACCCATCTCGTCCCCCCTCCTCTACTCAACCCATCACAAGCTCTCCTGCTGAACGTGTGCTACCTGTGCCGACGATGCTTCAACTTGGAGAACGTACCGAAAAAACGCACCATGCAATCGCTGTGCGTCAGCAGGCACAGAATGAACCCGTAGCATGGATAGAGCTGCTGTCGCCCTCTAATAAGCCAGGAGGACAGGATGCAGAGCGCTACCGCGAGAAGCGTCTACAGCTACTAGACTCAGGCATGGTGTTTGTGGAGATTGACTATCTGCATGAGTCTGCGCCTACGTTCGCAGGGTCCGCTTATTATGGACATCAAAGCCCTACTGAGCATGAAGGCAGCCACGCTTACCGTATTGCTGTGATTGACCCGCGTCCTGACCTGTGGGAAGCAAGTGGTCGTATTGCTGAGTTTGATGTCAATGCGCCCATACCGACGCTAAGCATTCCTCTCAATGCAGGTGATGTGTTGGCATTTGACTTCGATGCACCGTACCAGAAGACTTTTGAAGACATGCTGTATGGCCTGGAACTTGTCGATTACGATGAACTTCCACACCATTTTGATCGTTACAGCGAGCCGGATCGTGCGCAGATTCTGGCGCTGATGATCGCGACACGTAACCATTTACAGTCGGGGGATGATCTTGAGTCAGATTTAGAGGTACCACAACTTTCGTTGGAGGATGCGCTGACACAATGGAATTCTGCCAAATAAAAAATCCCCATCTGGTGGGGATTCCTAGGAATCAGAATGGCTTGATTCTAGTGCTCCACCACAAAGATAATCAAGGATACAGGCGTGCAAGTTTGGTGCGTGCCTGTGTGACATTGAAACACCAATTAATCCTGGCCTGCTGAGTGTTGCGTGCGGCTGTCCACTTTCTCGAAATCGCAGCCAGTTGC
>JBCCQC010000127.1:0-9167 GCA_039024535.1 Chloroflexota bacterium | reverse complement strand
GATAACCACACGCCAGAAGACGCCGTGGATGCGCTTGAGATGTCCGAGCGACTGGATAAACTGCTGACCCCGGAAACGCAGCTCAAGCTGAACGATATCCGTCAGCAGGCCGGGACGACATTGCAGAGCAAGCACAAAGCAAGGGAACTCCGGCAGAAGGCACTGGAACTGGCCGCAGATGACGACGTGAACGCATGGGAAACACTCACACAGGCAGAAAACCTGTATCAGTGGATTGATGACATACCGCAGACACGTGAGACGATTTTGCGTGCGATGCGCAATACGCTGCACGGCATGGTAGAGCAGGCGGAACGTGCTTTTCATGAAGAACGACAGATGGAAAAAGTACAGGCACTTTACCGGCAGGGGCAAACGAACTACAGCGGCAAACACGACTCGCTGAATGAGTACCTGAACACGCTAAACGAATTTAACGAGATGACAAAGCAGTACGAGGAGTATCTGCGTACTGCCAGAGAACTGCACCAGCAGGTGCAGGCCATGATGTGGGAGGATGCCGTTGGTGCAAACGAGATCCTGACACAGCTTGAGAGCTACCCGGATATTGTGCTGGAAGCTTTCCCTGACCTGTACGACACGCGCCAGCAGGTTAACACGCGCCTGAGTGCCGATACGCGCTACGGCGACCTGTACCGCGTGTTGTTCGAACCGGACGCGAATACTGTGCGCGAGGCTACGGAGAACGTGCAGTCCGCTGTGGACGAATACCTGTCTGACAATCGTTTTCCGTCGCTGCGGGATGCGCTGAACATGCACCTGTACTTCCTGAATGCGCAGGACGTGTTGCAGAAGGGCAACAAAGCAGAGGCGCGGCAGGCATTACAGGCCGTCGCCGGGGCCAACGGCCACCCGGATCAGCCGCACGCGCAGGAACTACTGGATAGTTTATCACCGCCAGCAGCCCCACCGGATGCAGACCGGGAAGGGGGCGACGCATAGTCGCCCTCAATCGATTTATCCGCTGATGACGTGGGCCATTTCCGGGCGGGGTTCCGGGATCTGTGCTTCGTCTTCGCTGATGACATCTTCTGAGACAAGGACACGCTTGAATGCGACGATGGCTGTTTCTACCATGCCGAGGTCGGGTTCGTTGGTGGTGAGGTGCTGTAAGGCGAGGTTCGGCTTTATCATGGCGGCGACCCACGGCCTGTGGGCGTTTTTCGCTGTCCAGCGCAGCCACTCGTAGGCAATACCGGCAATCACCGGGATGAACACGATACGCGTCACCACAAGGAAGATGAACCCGGCCACACCCGGCGGGTTGCCCATCAGCGCGAACACCAGAATACTGACGACCACCACATTCAGCAGGAAGGCCGTGCCGCAACGGGGATGCTCAATCGGGTACTGCTGCACCACTTCCGGCGTGAGTTCGGCACCGGCTTCATAGGCGTTGATGGTTTTGTGTTCCGCGCCGTGATAGCCAAACAACCGCTTCACATCCGGGATGCGGCCAATGGCCCAGATGTAGGCAATCACAATAATCAGGCGCACGATGCCCTCAAGCACGTTCGCCAGCACAGCCCGCCCGAAGCTGGAGCGATCAGAAGTCTGCTCAATTTGCTGGTCAGGTTCAACCGTCAGGTTCTCTGTACCGGGTGCTGAAGTGGTCGACTCCACCACAACCGCCTCGGATGGGCCAAGCACTTGATTCAGTCCGGCCTCAATACCACGAGAAGCAAACAACGGTAGCAGGAAAAACAGACCAATTGCCAGCGTGAATGACACTGCCAGTGTGCCCCAGCCCAGCGGCCCATCAAATAGCGGTTGTTCGTCGTCTTCTTCTGCTACCGCCACATCCGCAGACCACATCAGCGCACGGGTGCCCAGACCCATTGCATCCCACAACAGCACCAGCCCGCGCACGAACGGCGTTTTTGCAATGCGCCCACGGTACACCTTCTGATTCAGCGGCGTTTCGTGGATCACGATCTGGCCCTGTGGGTTGCGGCAGGCGACTGCTGCCGTGTGTGCGCCGCGCATGAGCACGCCTTCGATCACCGCCTGCCCACCATAGGAAAACTGTTTCCCGTTGGCGCTTAATTCATCACTCATTTACGATACTCTCTTATTGTTCAAACAGGCTGGCTATTGTACCGTCAGACTGAATCTCCTGAATAGTTAAACTATCCCCGTTCACCATGACAATCACAGGCGCGCCACCCACCGGGCACGGAATTTCAGGATCGTCGCCGTTGCAGTTGGCCGCCGGGAGTGTGAGCGTTGTCTCGCCTTCAAACGTATCTACAGGGGTGCTGCCATCCAGATGGCCGTATACAGTGCCAGCATCAGCCGTAATGGTAATCTGTCTATCCTCGCCATCCCGTGACCACAGCGCCACAGCTATACCATCATCGTGCATGGTCATCACCACGGAATCCGCAGTCTCTGTAGAAAAACGCGCTGCGGATTCGACATCGTAAAAGAGCGTGTTCACCGTCTGCCAAGCATCAAACGCGGGGCGCGTCGATTGATCCGCAGGGCGTAGAATACCAAAAGTCTCGCCGCCTTCGGGTAGCTGCTGGTCGTACAGTTTATATACGGCAATGCGCTCGGCTCCGGCAGCTTTGCCCAGTGCCGCCCCCTGCATCACAAAGGCTGCCTGCTGCTCCAGCGTGTACTGGAAAACCGGACGATTTACCGGCCATTCGGGATCCTGTGTGGGTGGGGCGTTCGTTTCGTTGATCCAGATGGCTTTATCTTCCAACCCGTAGCTATCCAGCAGTTGCCGTGCTTCGTTTACGATGTCGTAAACGGAGTCTGTGCGGAAGTAAATGTGCAGGCTGATGGCGTCAAAGTAGTAGCCGTGCGCTGCGGCATCCTCATCCTGCGTAATGCGCTCCAGCAAACGATCCAGATAGACGCGCCGCCCCTCGTTTCTGTCGTGCCAGTATGTTGTCCCCGCCAGATGAATTTCTGCCGCCGGGTTGCCCTGCTTCGCAGCAATAGACGCAACACGCACCATCTGGAAGTAGTCCTCCAGTTCGCCCTCGAACTCGAAGCCATAGGTTTCGCGGGAAATATCCGGCTCGTTCCAGATGATAAAGCGGTTCACGCCACGCGGCGCATAGTAGCTGGCACTCTGGCGTACAAAGTTGGCCCAGTGGTTATCCGGGTCATCCACTGGCAGATACAGACCGTTCGGTATACCGGCTCCGGGGATGCCAGATGTGGCCCATGCTGGTGTGTTTTTCAAAAGTGCGACCACTTCGCGGTTACACTGGTTGGCGGCTTTCAGCCAGCGGTCATCCACATTCAGCGTGAACCAGTCTGTAGGGCCTTCCGGTTGATGCTGCGCCCAGTCGAAAATAATGCGCTCCCAGCCCACACCGAGATCACACGTCATCTCCGGGAACCAGAAGCCTTCTACGATGCCGAAGGGGTTATTTTTCTGCTGAATGTCTGTCGGGGTTTGTTGTGCCGACACGGTAGGGGCATGGCTTGCTATGCCCAACCCGGTGCATAGCAAAATCACTGCCAGTTGCAGGGTTACTTGCCAGTAGCCCCGGCGGGGCGTATGTCCTTGAGGTTGAGTTGTAAACTGCGTCGTCCGTTCCACTCGTTGATTTCCAGTTCATAAGCTACGTCAACACGTTCGGGCAGTCTACCAGCCCAATCGCCCAGATTAAACCCGATAGCGTCCAGTGGCGGTTGCCCCGCCCGTGAGAGCTTGAGTTTCAGGTGGCGCTCGTCACGTCCTACAGGCTTCCACTCGGTAATGAATGCATTGCTCGTCATGAACAGGGGCGCGGGATTGTCGTTGCCGGTTGGCTGGAGCATTTTCATCTCCTCCACCAGTTCCTCACTCAGTTGGTGGATGTCCAGATTAGCATCAATTTCAATCGTCGGGCGCAGTTCCTGCCCGTGTAGTGAGTCTGCGGCAATGCCGGTCAGACGGTCACGCAATGCATCAATGTTATCGTTCAGAACGGTAAAACCGGCGGCCTGCGCGTGCCCACCGTGGCGCACCAGCAAATCGGCACATTGATCCAGCGCGTGGGTAATGTCAAACTGCGGGATGCTACGGCAGGAGGCGTTGCTCTCTTCTTCTCCGATGCGCATCACCACCGCCGGACGGTAATATTCTTCTGTCAGGCGTCCAGCTACCAGCCCCACAATTCCGTGCTGGAAACCATCGTGAGAGGCGAAGATGAGCGGTACATCGCCTTCGTCGCGTTCTGCGAGGTCTACACGTACAATTTCCTGTGCCTCGCGGGTTAAATCCTGCCGTTTCTCGTTAAGTTCCTGCAAGCGTGCCGCCAGCGACTGCGCCCGTGCTGTGTCGTTTGTGTAGAGCAGTTCATAGGAAAGCATCGCACTCTCCAGCCGCCCCGCTGCATTGATGCGCGGCCCCAGCCCGAACCCGATGCTCATTGCGTCTACCTGACCGGGCGCAATACCGGCCACTTCCATCAGGGCACGGACACCGGGGCGTCTCGCATGGTTCAGTACGTTGAGGCCACGCCGTACCAGCAGCCGATTTTCGGTTTTGTCCAGCGGAACGAGGTCTGCCACGGTGCCGATAGCGACCAGATCCAGCAAGTCCTCTACATTGATGTCCTGTGCAGCGGTTCGCAGCGGAGAACGGCGACCCTCTGTGTTGCAGGCGCGTACAATGGCCTGTGCAAACTTGAACGCGACACCAACACCGGCCAGCATGGTTTCTACCGGGGCTTCGTCGCGCTTGGGGTTGACCACAGCAAATGCGGGGGGCAGTTCCGGGCCGATAGAGTGGTGATCGGTCACGATGATGTCACGCTTGCCAACCTTCTGCCAGGCATGAACCTCCTCAACGGAGCGGATACCGCAGTCTACCGTAATGATGAGCTGTGCGCCCATACTGTAGATTTTGCGCAGGGCATCGAGGTTCAGGCCGTATCCCTCGTCCACGCGGTGTGGGATGTACGGCTGCACTTTTGCACCCAGGCACGTGAGCACCGTCATCAGCAGGGCTGTGGATGTGGCGCCGTCGGCGTCGAAGTCGCCGTAGATAATAATGAGTTCCTGCTTGCGGATGGCGGTTTTCACACGTTGCACAGCAGCGGGCATATCGGACATTTTAAACGGGT
Source organism: Chloroflexota bacterium (assembly GCA_039024535.1). Classification (GTDB taxonomy): domain Bacteria; phylum Chloroflexota; class Anaerolineae; order Aggregatilineales; family Phototrophicaceae; genus DAOTTY01. The sequence continues at coordinate 4,074 of JBCCQC010000127.1, read as the reverse complement.
CGAAGCTGTCGCCGCCTTCTGCGGTGAGGAACACATAGGCGTCGCCGGGGTCGGTGAGGCCGCGATTGTAGAGTACCTGCGCTAAAATCGGGCCAATTCCCTTATACTTTTTGAGATGTGCCTGCGGTGCAGGGTTGGCGACCAGCCAGTGTTTGCTCAACATCCTGCTAAAATACCCGAATATTTCTGAAGATGACTATATATAATAGCACGGTTGGCCGCCAGCGAACAGATTTACGAACTTCAGATTGGAGAAAAACAACGTGGCAACCGTGATATTCATGGGCACGCCCGATTTTGCTGTGCCCACTTTACAACGCCTGATTGACGAACATGATGTAATGGGTGTGGTCACGCAGCCAGACCGCCCCGCCGGACGTAAAAACAAACTGCGCCAGCCGCCGGTAAAGGAACTTGCCCTCAAGCATAATATTCCCGTTTTCCAGCCGGAAAAACTGCGCAAAAAAGACAATATCCAGCAGCTAAAAAACATGGGTATCCCGGATGTGTATATCGTCGCCGCCTACGGGCAGATTCTGCCACAGAGCGTGCTGGACATTCCCGCGCACGGGTCTATCAATGTCCATGCATCGCTGCTGCCGCGCTGGCGTGGTGCGGCGCCCATCCATGCCGCCATCCGTGAGGGTGATGCGGAAACCGGCGTGACGATTATGCTGATGGATGCTGGATTGGACACCGGCCCGATGCTCTCTAAACGTGCGATGCTCATTGAACCGGATGACACCGGTCAATCCCTGCACGATAAACTGGCTGCTCTTGGCGCAGATTTGCTCTCTGAGACGCTGCCACAGTATTTGAATGGCGACATTACACCAGAACCACAGGACGATAATCTATCGACACTCAGCCCACAGATTCAAAAAGAGGAAGGCGCAATTAACTGGGAAAACAGCGCCGAGAGCATTGAACGCATGGTAAGGGCATTTACCCCGTGGCCGGGAACTTATACGACATGGGACGGCAAACGACTCAAAATACTGGCCGGGAATGTAGCCGCCGGGAGCGCTACCCCCGGCGAAGTGACTGAAAAAGGCGGACGCGTGACGATTGGCACCGGTGAAGGATTGTTTGTGCCCACAGAATTGCAACTCGCTGGGAGCAAGGCCGTTTCCGTAACAGATTTTGTCAACGGCCATGCTGATTTTGTGGGTGCCGTGCTGGGTGGGGATTGATGGGGCGTAAACAAAACGGGCGATGCAATTGCATCGCCCGTGGGTATTGCGAGTGTATGGTACTTTAGCGCAGGCGTGCGGACAGGTCGTTGAGGCCGGAGCGAACGCTTCCGTCTACAACGCGGTCTTCACTGCGGATTACCAGCCCACCGAGGATGTTCGGATCTACCTGATAGGACACATTCGCACCCTTCAGTTCACCCTCGATCTTCTTCTTCTCACCGTCTTCCAGCGGCATTGCGCTCACGACGGTTACATCACCGCTGAGTGCTGTTGCGCCTTCCGGTACGTTAGAGAAAAAGTCGCTGATGAGTGCCTTCTGGCGTTTGTCGTCAAGCGCTTCACCAATCAGGCGGTTTGCCAGCGCAACAGAAATGGTTGCGACCTGGCTGCGCAGGCCTGCCAGTTCCGCTTCCTTCTCAACAGCAGCAGCTTCACGGGCGTCAGAGCGAATCTTCTCGGCTTCTTCCTGTGCCTCAGAGCGAATGCTCGCGGCCAGTTCTTCACCACGCTGGCGGCCTTCTTCGATGGTCTTCTGTACTTCGGCACGGGCTTCTGTACGGATCTTCTCGGCGTCTGCCTCTGCGTTACGGCGTGCGTTGGCAGCTTCCTGTGCGTCCTGCAAACCCTTCTCGATAGTGTTCTTACGCTCGTCCAGCATGTTGCCCATCGGGCCAACCATGAGGAAGTAGAGCGCAACAGCCACGATCAGGAAGTTGACCGTTTGTGCCAGCAGGAACCCGGCGTTGATGCCGAGTGCCCCTGCCGGGCCTTCTTCTACTGCCAGTGCTGACGGAACAATCATCAGCATTGCCAGTACCATCAGGATTAATACATTGCGTTTGAGATTGCGCATGTCTGTATCGCCTAGAGTACGAAGATGATGAGCAGCGCGACCACGAGAGCGTAAATAGCAATAGCTTCCGTGAACACGATTGCCAGAATCATGTTCGTCTGGATAGCGCCAGCGGCGTCCGGGTTGCGGCCAATGGCCTGCATAGCGCCCTGTGCCAGCATACCGATGCCGATGCCAGGGCCAATGGCGCCAACCATAACCAGCCCAGCGCCGACTGCCTTCAGTCCGATTTCGAGACCTTCCATTGTGTTACTTCTCCTTATTCGTGAGTGAATGTGTTAAATGTTAAATTAGATTAGTGATGATCGTCGTGGTCATCGCCGTGATGGGCTTCCATAGCCTGTACGGAGAACACGAGCGTTAACACAGCAAATACCAGTGCCTGTACGAACCCGATGATAATTTCCAGGCCGATCATGATCGTTGGAACGAAGAACGTGAGCAGGAATGGGAACACCATGAGCACGATACCACCGGCAAAGATATTACCGAACAATCGGAACGCCAGACTGACGATTTTACCGAGTTCGGACACAATCTCGATGATACCGACGATGAAGTCAATGCCGCCAACCGGCTTGCTGCCGATGTTGCCAAGCGCACTCAGGTTGAGAAACTTCTCAAAGTAAGCTGGCCCCAGCGCCATCACGCCGTAGATTTGTACACCGATGATAGCCAGAATTGCCAGCCCGAAGTTAAAGCTGAGGTCGGTAGCCACACCACGTACGAACGGTGTGATCGTAAAGATGTAGGGCTGAATGCGTCCAGCTTCCAACTCATCAGCAGAGAGTGGGAAGTTTGCATTCGGGTACACCATCTGGGTAACTTCGCACTGCATTTCTTCCAGTTCACCGGCGCTGATGGCACCTTCTTCGAACTCAGCTTCCATCGCCACGAGTTCCGCATAGGCCGCTGCAACTTCTTCGGGTGTTGCAAACTCATGTGCTTCTTCCTGCGCGAGTGTCGAGGTCAGAACGATGCTGCTGTTACGAGATGCCTCTTCGGTCGGGGCGTCTTCTGTGCCTTCTTCGGCGGGTGCCTCTTCAGATTCTTCTGCGGCTTCAGCCTCTTCTTCCTCAACGGCGTCAACAGCGTCGGTTTCTGCTGCCTCTGCTTCGGCTTCGGCCACTGGCTCGACGACAACACACTCGTTATCTGCCGGGATTTCTGGCTCGGATGGCTCTTCTACAACCGCCACCTCTGGCTCCTCTTCCTCGTCCACCGTAAGGATGATCTCGCCATTACCGGGGACAGGTACCGCAGAAGCCTGTTCAATTCGAGACTGGAACTCCTCTGGCACTGGCCCGCCCACAGCGTTTAGCCGTGAGTAGAATGCAACGGCGTCCTCATCATAGGATGCCGGGTCGTACTCGTCATAGTAGGTGCCGCTCACCTTCAGGTGGTGAATACACTCTTCTTCGGCAAACTCGGTCTGCGTCTGGCCCGCGTACAGTGCGCGATCCTGCCAGAGACGCCATGTATTGTCGACACCGCCCTCAACGCGCTGGTAGCCAGACTGACCAACGTAAGCACAGTGGATGTAGCCGACGGACTCAATACCGGGAATCAGTTTCATCCAGTTACCGGCAAGGAGGAAGATGAAAATTGCTGCAACGAAGGGCCACAGCAACGGTGCCTTCCTGAAGTTTTCCCCACCGAGGTTATCGCAGAAGTTGTAGAAGGTCTCCATGAAGACCTCCGTCCATGCCTGGGCACGGCCCGGAATCTTGTTCGTCCAGCCCTTTGTGCCTACAAAGTTGAGGACAGCCCACAGCAAAGTGATCGTACCGGCGATGAGACCACCGATGAAGGTGTTTGTCAGGTTAAAATTGCCGATAAACTGATAGTGGACAGTTTCGCCCGGTACTTCGATGACCGGCAGAGCTGTAGACAATCCGGCATTCGGTAGCCAGACGAAAGCTGGCATCGCGCAGAGTAGCGTTGCCACGGCAATCCCGACTACAAAGAACACCAGCCCGCGTATTCTGGGGTTGCTCATGCAGTGCATCTCCTTTCAATATTCTT
>JBCCQC010000126.1:0-9203 GCA_039024535.1 Chloroflexota bacterium | reverse complement strand
GGATGCCCAGAAATAACAGGCATAACCCGCCATAAATATTCCAGAATAGACGCTGAGGACGTGTCAAAATCCTTCGCGGATATTTCATATCATGCGGGATGTACAATTCTTCTGAATAAGGTTTGTTCTTGCGCTTCAACATAGATTCACTCCCTTGCTTTTTACTGTAACGCAAGCGAAGCGAGAAGGTTCCCCGAAGATTGGGGGTATCAGTCCACGCGCATGTGCTGCCACCGTTCGCACAGCATCTGCACGAAAGCGGTGTTGAGGGTGTCCAGTTCGCGGTCGGCCATCGTAATCAGCAGCGGCTCTGTGAATAAATCCGGCATGTCATCAATCTGGAGAAATAGCAGTTGCCCGTCGTCCACCTGCTTCTGTACCAGCGCCTGCGGCACAAACGTCACGCCCTGGCCCTGTAACAGCAGCGGGGCCGCCATAATCGCCGGAATGTAAATGTCTCCGGTGCCGTTACCCTGCCGTGCCTGCGCCGTGAGCGACTGAATCAACGCGGTGGCTGTGGGGCTGAGTGTGCTGCGGTAGATGGGGTAGGATTGCAGTGAGTGCAGGGTAAGCTGGCGGCGTTTTGCCAGTGGATGGTTGATGGACACTGCCGCCCGGATAGGATTACGGAAGCGAGCCAGTACCCGCACGCCCTTATCCCACAGTGGCGCGGCGCTCAGGCCCAGCGTCACCCGGCCATCGTGGAGCAGTTTCAGTATTTGCTGTTTGATGCGCAGCCGGATGGTAAAATCTACAGACGGGAACACATCCAGAAACGCCGTCATCGGTTCTGGCAGCATCGCAACGCCGAGCGTATCCAGCGCAGCAATCGTTACGCTGCCCAGCTTGCCCTCGCGGTGCCGGTGCGCGATTTCCTGCGCGTCATTAATCGCGGAGAGGACTTTATCGGCGTAGGGCAGCACGCTTTCTCCCAGTGAGGTGAGTGACAGCCGTTTGCCGCCCCGCTCGAACAGCGGGCCGCCCAGTTCGCGCTCCAGCGCGGCAATGCGCGTGCTGATGGCGGGTTGTGTGAGGCCGAGTGCCGCTGCCGCTGCTGTAAAACTGCCCTCGCGTGCGGCGCGTTCAAATGCCTCCAATTGTCCCACTTCCACTCATATTGCTCCTATACGCATCCAATATCGTACCATGATTATAGTAAATATAGATGTGAAAGCAAAACAGAAAGTAATACGTTGACACAGCGCGAAATCAAAAACATTCTGATTACAGAAACATATCCCCTGCGCAAGCAGATGCTGAATCTGCCAGATCCTATGCACGAACTGGACAGCGCACCACTGGCGATCCACCTCGGCGCGTTCGAAGATGGACAGCTTATCGGCGTGGTATCCATGTTCAAGCAGCCCATGCCGCCAGAAGAAGATGTGGTCGAAGCGTGGTGTGTGTGGGGCCTCATCGTTGAGCGGAAGTTTGCCGACCGTGGCTACGAAGATGCCCTGTTACAGGCGTGCATTGGCTATGCTGCCACCAATACCGGTGAGGTTATCTGGCATATTGCCAGCGCAACCGATGTGCGGATGTACGAGCGCAATGGGTTCATCCATCAGGTAGACCCGAAAGACCCTGCTGACCCTGATGCAGTAATTCTGATGGCCCGTCGCCTGCACGAGGATGATGTACAGATGAAGGTTGAAGGCGCGTTCTAAACGCTGTTCTGCCGGGTGGCACAGGGGCCACCCGAACCACTTTTCCTCGCTTCCCTTGTACAGCATCCCCGCAACGCGCTATCCTCTACAGATTCATCCCACAAAGGCGAAAACACTATGGAATCCAACCTCAGACGACACTTGCTGTGGGCGTTTTATCTCCCGTCTATACTCACAGCCACTGCATGGGCCATGATGGTGCCGGTTCTGCCGGTGTTCGGGCGCAGCCTGACCGGGTCGCTGTCGCTCATCGGGTTGCTGCTGGCGGGGCAGGCTATCGGCCACCTGATTATGGATATTCCCGCCGGGTTTATCCTGCGAAGTTATGGCACAAAGAACACCATGCTGCTGGGTGTGGCAATTTCTATCGTGACCCTGCTGCTGCTCATCCCCGTCAATAACATCTGGCTGGCAACCGTGCTGCTGATTGCGGCTGGCACCGGCCAGAGCATCTACAACATTGCGCGGCACAACTACATCACGGTGCTGGCCCATCCACAGATACGCGGGCGGGCGATTGGTTTGCTGGGCGGTGTGTATCGTATGGGCAGGTTTCTGGGGCCGGTCATCGGTGGCACGGTAGCCGGGGCTTTTGGGTTGCGCGTGGTATTCGTCGTGTTTGTGGTGCTGTATGGGCTGGCTGGCGTGACCGTGGTGCTGTTCATGCGCAAAACAAAAATGCCACAGCTACACGAACGCAGCCACGCGGCGGTATTCCGCGATACTGTGCGTGACAACCGCAGGGTGTTTGCAACGGCTGGCGTCGGGCAGGTGTTCGCACAGCTAACGCGCACTGGCTGGACGTGGGCCATTCCGCTCTATGCGGCGGAGGTGCTGCAACTGGACGTGGGCACAATCGGGTATGTGGTGGGGGCCGGTGCTGCAATGGATGCGCTGCTGTTTTATACGTCCGGTGTTCTTATGGATCGCTTCGGGCGCAAGTGGGCGATTGTGCCGGCATTTGTGGTGCAGGGGTTCGGTGTGCTGTTGATTCCGTTTACGGGGAGTGCGCTGGCACTGGGTGCGGTGGCTGCGCTCATTGGCACGGGCAATGCCACCAGCAGCGGTACCATGATGACACTTGGCGGGGACTTTGCACCGCCAGCAACACGTGGCGAGTTCCTCGGTGTGTGGCGTTTCATCGGTGATGTGGGGGCGACGAGTGCGCCGCTGATTGTGGGTGTGGTGGCGCAGGCGGTGGTGTTGCAGGCGTCTGTGTTCACGATTGCCGGGTTCGGGTTTGGTACGGCGCTGTGGTTTGTGCTGCTCGTGCCAGAAACACTCCACAAAGAGCATCTTGCTGTTCCCGGTGATTAGTGACTCTGTAGAATTTTATCAACAAAATCTTGCCGGTACTTCTGTTATGTTGGCTCTGGTCGTATAATCTTGTGCTGTGAGCAAAATTGTCGTTCTACGGTCCATGGAGAGTCAGGTATGCCTGTAAATGTCGAATGGTTGATACCAGATAAAATTATACTGGTGAAGACCACAGGGAATATGAATCTGGAAGTTATGCGTGTGGGTGGCGAGATTATCCATGAGATGCTGGATGCCAGTTCTGCGAACCGGGTTCATGTGATGGGTGATGAAACGGAAGTAACAGGTGTGGAAGCCAACGCACTGAAAATCACCCGGACTGTCACGTGGCTACGGCATTCGCGGCTTGGCTACACAGTTTCCTTTGGGAGCATTAACCCCCTGATGAAAGTTGTGACCAATGTCGGTTCTTCAATTGCCGGTATGCGCTACAGACGTGTGGATAGTATGGATGAGGCGCTGATGTTCCTTGCAGAGGCTGACCCTGAACTGCCGCCGGTTGATGATATACGTCAGCGTCTGTTACAGACCATGACGTAGGATGATGGGTTCCGTGAGAATTCTTGTCTAATTCTTATGACGATAAATGAACCGTTATGACCTGATTGAGCGATCTGTGCTATAATAAGCTGAATTGGCAAAGTCAGATTTAACGGAGAAACACTTCTGGATTCATTAGCGTTAGCCCGTCACATTGTGGATATTATCGAGGATCGTAAGGGGGAAGACATTACCCTGCTTGACCTGCGCCCGGATGCCGTACTCGCCGACTTTATGATTATCGCCAACGGTACCAGCGACCGCCAGCTACGTGCCCTGACTGAATATGTGCGCCAGGGTACGAAAGATGACCTGGGCAAGCTGCCGTACAGCGTGGATGGTACGCCGGATAGCGGCTGGGTGCTGCTGGACTATGGCGATGTGGTTGTAAACCTGTTCCAGGAAGAGGAACGCGAGTATTACGACATCGAAGGCCTGTGGCGCGAAAAATCGCAGGTGCTCCTCAGTATTCAGTAAATGTGAAACGCCCGCATTCTCGCGGGCGTTTGTGTTGAGGGTAGCGGGTGACTGCCGGTTACTTCTGCCGCCGCATCTGATAAATGCTGGAGACTGCCTCATCTATTGAGCGCACATAGTCCACACGATGGCGTGTTTCCGGGTGAATTTTGCGGAACACGTTCACAATCAGCGGTGCTACCCGGTAATCGTCCACGACGACAAACCCGGTATCCTCCGGGTAGATGGACAGCGACTCCCATGCGTGGTAAATCATATCTGTAGTGATGTGAACGCCCGGATTGAGTAAAATCAAATCGACGCGATGATCCACTGACCCGATCATCTGCCGGCTTTCCTCCCGTGCTGCTTTAAAGTCTTCCAATCCCCATGCTTCAGGATGCCGGTGGACGATGATCGTCCGGTCAGCATCGTGCCACTCCGCTGTAATCATATAATGCCCTCCTCACATCAAGTATAACACTGCATTATACACTGGTGACAGCAGCCGTGTGACATCGGCAGAGCAATGAGTTTTCATGAGTGTCTGTGAAAAAAGACGCACACTATGGTGTGCGTCCGCAGGGTGCGAGGGGGAAGGACTACTCGAAGATCCAGGCGTCTGTGTCGCGCTTCCAACCAGAGAAGATCTCATCATCGCTGAAGAAGCGTTTCACTTCGATCTCGCCGTTTTCCGGGCTGTCGCTGCCATGTACAAGGTTGCGTCCCACTTCCATAGAGTAGTCGCCACGGATAGTACCGGCTTCGGCCTCGTGCGGGCGCGTTGCGCCGATGGACTGACGAGCAATGGCAGAGGCGTTATTACCCTCCAGTGCAAAAACAATCACCGGGCCAGAGGTGAAGTAGGACAGAATGCCGGGGAAGAAGGGCTTATCGGCAATGTGCGCGTAGTGCTCTTTTGCAAGGTCTTCGGAAATCTGCATCAGCTTCATCCCGATGATGCGCAGGCCGCGCTGTTCCAGCCGCTTGATAATTTCACCGGCCAGGCCGCGCTGCATAGCATCTGGCTTAACAATAATCAGGGTGCGTTCCACAGTTGCGTCTCCCGTTTGTGTGTGTGGATAGATAGTCGCAAATAAAAAGAGCCGCAGCGGTAGTCGGTGCGGCCCGTTCCGTTTGCGCGGCGCGGATTATAGCAGGTTGAGCGCCCTGCGGTAAGTGTTCAGCGCATCCTGGAGTTTGCCCTGGCGCATCATAGCATCGCCCAGCACGCGGTAAGCGGCGGCGTTTTCTTTATGTTCCTTCTGCCCGATGATCTGCGTTACGGCGTTTTCTACAGCGTCAAGCTGGGCGTTGGCGCGTACCACCTGCTCATAGGCCACCAGCGCCCCGTCAATATCGCCGCTGCTCTGGCGCTGCTGCGCATCGCTCAATGCAGACGCCACATCAATCTGTGCAGCGGCGGGTACCGGCACCGGTGATTGTGCCGGCGGTGGGCTATACACCGGCTGCGCTGGTGGTGGCGGTGCTACCGGTGTGGTTTCCTGCGGTGTGAACAGTTCCATCGGTGGGGCCTGCTCCTGAACGGTATCAGAAAGCCAGTCCGGTATGTCGCTGACGGGCGCTTCATCGAATACGGCAGCCGGGGCTTCGTCTTCTTCGGTCAGCGTTTCTGTCAACCATGCTGGCATATCATCTTCAGCTACATCGGTGGTATCTGCTTCGGCCAGCCAGTCCGGTAGCCCGTCAATCGGGGCAGAAACACTCACCGGTTCCGGTTCGGATTCCACAGCCGGGGCCTGCCCGGTTGCCACAGCCAACCAGTCTGGCATGGGGTCGCGCTGGCCCTTTGGCAGGGTGGTTTCGTCTGGCAGTTCGGCTTCGGTCAGCCGGTCGGCCTCCATTGCCTCGAACTTCGCCCGGATGTTGGGGTCTGCAATGCGTTCTTCGTACCATTCTGGCAGGCTGCTGGTATCGTAGTTGTAGCGCTGTTCCTCGCGGATGGCCTGTACCCACGAATCATCCTCGAAGTCGCCACCTTCTGGCGTAAAGCGTGCTACCAGTTCGGCATCCAGTGGCCCGGTTTCGATGACCATATCGCCGGGGCCGTCATCCATCTCAACTTCGGCCTCGCCTGTGTCGAAAATATCCAGCTTTTCTACACCCGGAACAAGGTCTTCCATCAGCCAGTCTGGCATCTCTGCCGGGGCATCTGGCACGGGCGCTTCTTCCAGCAGCGGGGAGGGTTCGCCAGTACCAGTGGGCATTTCAGCACTTAACCAGTCCGGCATATCATCAACGGGGGATGCAGTTTCTGCCGCCTGCGCCCCGAACAGATCGGCCATGACGTTTTGCGCATCTATATCGGCGGCTGGTTCCGGGGTGGTGGGGGCGTCTGCGGGCGGGGCCATACCGGTTAACCAGTCGGGTACCTCTCCAGCAACAGCGGGTGCATCCGGGTCGAAATCTGGTTCGGTGGCTGCTGCGGGTTCATCGCCTTCAATGGGCAGCGGCGGCGTACTGAGCAGTTCGTCCATTTTGCCGCTCATCCACGCTTCCATATCAGAAGCAGAGGGCGTTTCACCACGGTTCAGCATATCGGCAATCGGGTCACCCGTGGAAGGCTGGTCATCTGCGACCGGGGCCGGGTTCGGGTCGAAGCCGGGGATGCGTGATGTAACAGATTCATCACCGGCAAGGGCACCCAGCCATGCTGCCGGGTCACTGGCGTCGATAACTTCTTCTGCGGCGGGTTCGGCAGGTTGGCCCATGCCTTCGTTGTCTATGTTGTAGGCTTCGTAGCCGGGTGTGTTGTCTACGGCACCGGGGGGGCTTTCTGGTACAACCATATCGGCTGATGTGAGCAGTTCTTCGTCCTTTACGCCCTGTTGTTTTGCCAGGCTTTCCAGCCACTTCATGGGATCCATGCCGCTTTCCAGCGGGTTGGTGATCTCTCCCATGCTGGAACTGGCGGCTGCCGGTGGCGGCGATGCTGGTGGGGGGGCAGCGGGTGGTTCCGGTGTGGCCCCGGTAACAGATAACTCTTCCAGCCACGACATCGCGTCGTTGTTGCCCGTTGCTGCGGTATCCAGGCCCATGTCTGCCGTCAGCGCATCCAGGTCGCCCAGGTCATCAAGCCCACCCAGGTTGCCCAGATCCCCCAGACTATCGAGGTCGGGCAGGTCGCTGGCCCCGCCTGCATCACCGGCAAGGCCGCCCAGCCAGTCCAGCCCGGTATCGGCAGCAGGGGCCGGTTCTGGCGCAGGTGGTGGCGGTGGCGGTGCGGCGGGTTTTGTCTGCTTTGGTGGGGCCTGTTCGCCAAAGGGGACGTAGCCGGGTTCATCCACGACGGTGTCTGCGTCTACCTCGTCAATAGACATATCCGCAGAGGTCAGGAATTCCTCTTCGTTGGCGCCCTGCTTGCGGGCAAGGCTTTCGAGAAATTTCATCGAGTCCTCAAGGGACATATTCTCGAAATCGGGCATTTCGTCTGGCATATCAGAGGTTGACATAACTACAAAGCCTCTCCGGTTGGCGCATTGTGTAAAGCGGCGGACATCATAATTGCTATTCTAACGCATTTTGTGATTGCGTGCGTCAATTTTCTAACCTTCAGTCCCTGTCGAAGTCGAAATCGTCTTCGAACTCGCCGTCCAGCCAGTCCGGATCTTCCGGAAGGTTCCCATCGTCGGCCAGGTCATCCAGGGGTGATGGGCTGGCGGGCAGGTTCTGGCGCAACCACAGCGGCGGGTTGGTAAACACAAACCGGCGGCGGGGCATGGGTGTGGGGCCGGTGTCGCCCTCTTTCTCTACAATCTCCACCAGCCATTCAAAGTCCCGCTGTGGTTTGACGGCACTGAACTCTGTAGTTTCTCTGGCGCGGTGCCGTGCTGCCTCAATAAACTCGGACTCTACAGGTTCGTCGGTGCGGGCGTCGTAATCCAGATCGAGTCCCGGCACCATCGCATTCAGCCAGTCCGGGGCACTGGCAACTGGCTGGATGGTCGCTTCTTCCTCTTCGTAGCCGTTTTCGCGCAGCAGTTCGTCGTCCGGGTCATAAGTTAGCCAGTCTGGTGCAGTTTTTGCTGCTGCGGGTTCGTCATCGCTGCTTGCTGTGGCCGCAGCCACCATAGCCCCCGCAGCCGCCCCTGCAACCAGTGCCTCATCTACAAGTCCGTCGCCTGCATCGTCGTCGTCGGGCAGTTCTGCGGCGAAGTCAAAGTCGTCAATATCTTCATCTTCGAAGATTGGCGCGTCCTGTGCGTCATCATCGAAATCGTCGTCGGCCTGCATAGCAGCGGGTTCGGGTGTTTCATCTGCGAACAGGTCATCGAAGTCATCGTCTGCTTCTGCCACTGGCGTGAAGATTTCATCGTCTTCCAGCAGGTCGTCATCCATTGTAGCGGCAAACAGGTCATCGTCGGTGCCGTCATCATCAAAGAGGGAGTCGAAGCCGTCGTCGGTGTTTGCCGCTACGGTGGCAGCAGCAAACAGATCATCGTCGTTGCCGTCATCATCGAAGAAGGAGTCGAAGCCGTCGTCGGTGTCTTCTGCTACGGTGGCAGCAGCAAACAGATCATTGTCGGTCGTTTTCTTCGTCACCGAACAGCGTATCGAGGGCTTCGGTGTTCACCACAACGCTTTCGTCTGCTTCGTCTTCAGTTTCGGTGTCATCCAGTTCACTCAGCCAGTCGGGAACCTCGCTGGAGTCGGCTTCTGCGGCGAAAGCAAACGCATCGTCCTCGTCAGCATCCGCTTCATCATCAAACAGGGCGACCATGTCGTCCTCGTCAGCATCCGCTTCATCATCAAACAGGGCGACCATGTCGTCTTCGTCACCAGGATCAGAGAGCCAGTCGGGGTCATCGGATGTGTCAGCAGTGGCAAAGGTGAAGGCGTCGTCGCTGTCGTCGTCATCGCCAAAGAGGGCGGCAAGGTCGTCGTCATCCACGGTCACGCCTGCCTCAGCCGGTTCATCGTCAGCGCTGTCGGCGTCAGAAAGCCAGTCCGGTTCACCGGGTGTGTCAGCAGCAGCGGCGAACGTGAAGGCGTCGTCGTCATCGTCGCCGAACAGGGCGACCATATCGTCTTCGCTACTGTCGTCGTCAGCATCACCAAGATCAGAGAGCCAGTCGGGGTCGTCTGATGTGTCAGCAGCGGCGGCAAAGGTGAAGGCGTCGGAGTCGCTGTCGTCATCATCGTCGCCGAACAGAGCGGCAAGGTCTTCCTCGCTGCTGTCGTCGTCAGCATCGCCGAGGTCCG